>JAPLJW010000026.1 GCA_026388365.1 Deltaproteobacteria bacterium
ATCCTGCCGTAGCAGTTTCGTCCGCCGGTTTTCTTCAGGGGCCGTAAAAGGCTCTTCTCTGGCGTCGACTTCGTCAGCTCTTCAAAATCAGAGCATGTTTGAAACCTTCTTCCCGGCGACGTCGGTTTGTATTTTCTGATTCCCATCCCCTCTATTTCCTCATCCTTGCTGCTTTCAACCCTTGCGGGATGACCGGTTACGCACCTTCCCCGATCTCGATTCGGCTGCCCGGAGCGAGGGTTACAACCGCCTTCTTCCAGGAGCTTCTTTCACCCATGACCTTGCCCGATCTCATCTTCTTGCCGCGGACATTCATGACCCGGACGGCCAGCACTTTGACCTTGAAGATCTTCTCAACGGCCCGCCCCACCTCGATGCGGTTGGCTTTGGCGTGAACTTCGAAGTTGTACTGATTCGCAGCGTCTCTCGCAATCGTGCTCTTTTCCGTGATCAACGTCTTCTTGATGATCTGATACAGTTCCATTATGATATCAACGCCCCTTCAATTTTATGAACAGAGGGTTCAAGAAGGACGACATGATCGCATCTCAGCAGGTCGTAAACATTGACTCCCTCTGAACGGACCATTTTGACGTCCCGGATATTCCGCGAGGATTTCTCCAAAACCGGTCTCGGCTGATCGATTACGAAAAGGGTCTTCTTGAATCCGAAGCGGTCGATCACTTCCTGGAATCTCTTGGTCTTGATCTCTTCCATCGGGAAATCCCGGAGAATAGTCAGCTGTTCTTCCTTGAATTTCATGCTGAGAGCGGAAATGAGGGCCAATCGTCTGACCTTTTTAGAAACCCTGAAGGCATAACCGTGAGGCGTGGGTCCGAAGACAATCCCCCCGCCCCTCCAGATCGGAGAACGCGAGTGACCCGCTCTGGCCCTTCCCGTTCCCTTCTGACGCCACGGTTTCTTGCCGCCCCCGCTCACATCGCTCCGGCCCTTGGTAGAGGCGGTTCCACTCCGCCTGGAGGCCATCTGCATCCGGACCACTTCGTAAATGACGTCCTCGTTGACCGGCGCGCCAAACACGGCCTCACTGAGTTCAATCTCAGCAACCCGGTTATTTTCAATGTCGTACACACCTGCTACTGGCATTTCTCCACCTTGAAAACCCTGCTTATTGACCCTTCTTAATCGCCTGCTTAATCAGCACAAATCCGTTCTTGCTGCCCGGAACGGCGCCTCGGACCAGGATCACATTCATGTCCGACCGGACAGCCCATACCAGCAAGTTCTGAACCGTTTTCCTTTCGCACCCCATGTGGCCGGGAAGCTTTGTTCCCTTGAAAACACGGGACGGATCCGCGCTCGCACCGATGGAACCGGGAGCCCGGTGGAACATGGAACCGTGGGTCGCCCGTCCGCCGTGGAAACCATGTCGTTTTATGACACCGGCAAATCCTTTGCCCTTGGTCGTTCCGACAACATCCACATAATCCCCGGGCGAAAACATTTCGGCGTTCAGTTCCTGACCCGATTCGCAACCTTCCGGATCCATATTGAATTCCCGGAGAACACGGAAGAGACCTTTGTCCACCTTCTTGAAGTGTCCCTGAAGGGCCTTCGTCACATTGTGCTGCTTCATCCGACCATATCCCAATTGAAGGGCATCGTAGCCATCCGTCTCCTTGGTCTTTTTTTGAATGACCACGGAGGGTGCCACTTCAATAACCGTCACGGGAACGGAAGCCCCTTCATCCGAAAAGATCTGAGTCATTCCCAGTTTTTTACCGATCAATCCTTTTGTCATCATCTTTCTCATCTAAAGTTTGATCTCCACATCCACACCCGCTGACAGATCGAGTTTCATCAGGGCGTCCACCGTCGCCTGCGTCGGTTCGACGATGTCAATCAGTCGCTTGTGCGTCCGGATCTCGAACTGCTCCCGAGATTTCTTATCCACGTGCGGCGACCGGTTAACGCAGTATTTGTTGATCTCGGTCGGCAGGGGGATGGGACCAGCTACACGAGCGCCCGTCCGTTTTGCCGTCTCCACGATATCTTCCACTGAACGGTCGAGGAGTTTGTAGTCGTAAGCTTTCAGACGAATCCTTATCTTTTGATCTTTCATGGTTTCATTCAACTCAATCTGTTAGAATATTCTATTCTAGAATCTTGCTGACGACACCGGCACCAACGGTTCTGCCGCCTTCGCGGATGGCAAACCGGAGCTGCTCTTCCATAGCGATCGGTGTGATCAGATTCACTTCCATCTCAACATTGTCTCCGGGCATAACCATTTCGATCCCTTCGGGGAGGTTGGCCACCCCGGTCACGTCCGTCGTCCGGAAATAGAACTGGGGACGATAGCCGTTGAAGAAGGGGGTATGCCGGCCGCCTTCCTCCTTCGTCAGAACGTAGACCTGCGCTTTGAATTTGGTGTGCGGCGTGATCGACCCCGGCTTGGCCACAACCTGCCCTCTTTCCACCTCCTCGCGCTTTGTCCCCCGGAGAAGAACCCCGATGTCATCGCCGGCGCGCCCTTCGTCAAGAGTCTTACGGAACATCTCAACGCCGGTGCAGACGGTCTTGAAGGTTGGCCGGATCCCGATGATCTCGACTTCCTCGCCCGTCCGTACGATACCGCGATCGACGCGGCCTGTGACGACCGTACCGCGGCCGGAAATGGTAAAAACATCGCCGACCGGCATCAGAAATGGCTTGTCCGTATCGCGAACCGGCATAGGAATGTAGGTATCGACGGCTTCCAGAAGTTCCCAGATGGATTTCACGTCCGGCGATTTCGGATCATCCGCTTCCAGGGCCTTTAAAGCGGACCCGCGGATGATCGGGATGTCATCACCCGGAAAGTCATATGCTGTCAGAAGTTCCCGCAATTCGAGCTCAACCAAGTCGAGCAGTTCGGGATCATCCACGAGATCCACTTTATTCATGTAAACGACGACGTAGGGAACCTGAACCTGACGGGCAAGGAGGATGTGCTCGCGGGTCTGAGGCATGGGACCATCGGATGCCGCCACGACAAGAATCGTACCGTCCATGTGCGCGGCGCCGGAGATCATGTTTTTGATGTAGTCGGCATGCCCCGGGCAATCCACGTGGGCATAGTGACGTTTTTCCGTTTGATACTCCACATGCGAGATATTGATGGTGACCCCTCTCTCCTTTTCTTCCGGTGCATTGTCGATGGAATCAAAGGGTCTGA
>JAPLJW010000080.1 GCA_026388365.1 Deltaproteobacteria bacterium
CAAGTTCACCGTTGGGCATCCTCGTGTTGTCCTCCATCCCCACGCGCATGTTCCCGCCCAGGAGGCAGGACATGACATTCGCCGGGAACTGCTCGATCCCCACGGCGCAGGTTGTGAAGTTCGACCCGGGCGGGAGGGCGTTTTTCATCGCGATCATCACCTCCGGCCGGAACTTCTGGCCCCCGGTGACCCCCCAGACGAAGTTGAAGTTCATCGGTTCGGTGAAGAAACCCTGCTTGGCCATGATGAGGGTGTTGTCGAGGCCGCCGATGTCGTAGCATTCGATCTCCGGCTTGATCCCGTTCCCCTCGAAGGCCTTCCCGAAATCCTGAAGCATCGTGAAGGTGTTCTCGAAGACGTAATCGAAGAAGATCATCCCCGTGTTCCGGTCGATGATGCTGAAGTTCATCGTGTTCGTGTTGTAGGAGGCCATCTCCGGGCGGACGGCCACGATCTGGGCGAGGCGCTGCTCGGCCGTCTTGAAGACCCCCACGGCGGAGGAGAGGCAGATGATCAGCTCGGGGCTCTTCGCCCTGATCGCATCGTAAACGGCCTGCACCCGGTCGATCTCGTGGGTGGACTGGCCGTCGTCGCTCCGGGCGTGGACGTGGACCATCGCGGCGCCGGCGTCGCAGCATTTGTGAGCCTCCTCGGCGAATTCCGCGATCGTGTAGGGGACTGAGGGGTTGTTGTTCTTCATGGTGGCGGCGCCCGTCAGGGCCGCGCAGATGATGACGGGGTTTGCATCTTTGGCCATAATTTTCCTCCTGGGTTAAGGTTGTTTTTCCGACTTTCTTAAACCGGTTCGAAATGATCGATGTCCATAATGGTATTCGTCGTCTTTTCCGCGAATACCGCCTTCACGCGGATACCGCTCTCGACCTCCCGGGGATCGATCCCCTCGACAATGTGCACAAGCGGTGTGTCCGCACCGTCAAGCTTGATCTGCCCCAGGATGTAGGGGGGCTTTTTCGGCAGGTGCCGGCCGCCGTAACGGACGACGGCGAAGTTGACGAGTTCCCCTGCTGTTCCCAGCTCCATCGGGTTGTCGGCGATCTTCGTCCAGCATTTCTCGCAGTACTCGCGCGGCGGAACGAAGGTCTTCCCGCATTTGCCGCACCTGAGGCCCATGATCTTCTTCCGGTCCCGGATCGCGATGAGGAACCGCGACCCCAGCCTCCCGGCAAAGTACTGGTTGGGGAGGGCCATCTTGCCCTCCAGCACAAAACAATCCTTCGTATCTTCTCTGCAGACGGTCATATTTGAACCCTCCTTTGCGCAACTTGGGAATCGGATCCCGGAAGCGCGCATTGGAGATTTTTCGGGGCACCCAGCTCCCGCAGCGAAGCGAGGAGACGCAGGGTCGAAAAATATCCAGCGCGCAAAGGGATCACGATTTTCAAAGATCTCTACATGTCGAGTTCGAAGCCGATCACATCCCGATAGCTCCCCGTGGTCTTTTCCGCCCAGACGGGACGGACCCGGGCGCCGACCTTCAGCCGGGGGATATCCTCCTTCTTGATCTCCATCGCGAAGGCCTCCCGCTCGCTCGACCCGTCGAGGACCACGTAAACGGGGGCGTAGGGGGTGTCCCGGACCGCGCCGGTGAGCGGGTCGGGGCTGGCGAAATGGACGATGTCGAAGTTCGTTACCGTCCCCTTCGGCCCCACCTCGACGAAGTCGCGGACCCGGACATGGCAGAAGGCGCAGACCTCCCGTGGAGGGATCTGCGTCCGGCCGCACTTCGGGCAGCGGTTGGCGAGGAACTTCTTCTCCCGGAGTCCCGCAAACCAGCGGCCCATCACCGGACCCGTGGCGAAACGCTGCCCGATTGCATTCGTTACCCGGAGGCAGATCAGCTCCTCCGCCTCCTTCGCCCCCGGGACCTCGTATTTCCGGAAGAACTTCGCCGTGGCGCCGGCGGCCATCACGTCCCCGTCGATCCGGACCTTCCCGGAGGTGAAAGCGGTGACCGCCTCCAAGGTTCCCAGCATCATTCCGGTATAAACGTCGGCCGCCATCGTCATCTTCACGTTGAGCGGATCGGCGAGCCCTTCCCGGACGGCGCATTTCCCGTCCCGGATCTCGATCGTCCATTGTCCTCCCCCATCACCGGCGATATCGTAGCCGATCGTCATCGTGACGCCCTCCGCCTTCTCGGGCCGGAACCGCTCCGCGATCGTGTCGATGATCGCCCGCGCTGTGATCTTGTCGGGCTTCTTCACGGGGACCTCGTAGGGGGTAAAGATCTTCGGGAGCAGCAGCATCAGCAGCTTCGGATCTCCGGCGACACGGAGCTTCTGCGCGGAGAGGGCGTCAAGGGCGGCGATCTTCCCCAGGGTGACGCCGACAAAGACCTCCGCGTCCGCATGGACGGTCGTCTTGCATCCGGTCAGTTCTCCTTCCACGGTCTCCACCTTGAGGGTGCCGTGTTTGATCGTGGCCTTCCATTTTCCGCCCCCCTCGCCGGTCGCCTCATAGCCGATCGTGATGTCCACGTCCTTCGCCTCCGCGGGCTTGAAGCGCTTCGGCATCGTGTCGAAGATGTCGGCGACGGTTGTTCCGAAATATTCAGTCATGGTTCACCTCCTGCCATTCCAGGTCTTTTTCGAGGATCATCAGGGCCGTCCAGAAGGTCCCGCCGAAGCCCGAGGCAAGGGCGTGACGCACCTCCTTTTTAATCTGGTGACCGCCCGCGTCGCCGCGGATTTGGAGGGCCGCCTCCGCCGGCCGCAGCATCGCCGTCGCGCCGATGGGGTTGCTCGCGATCACGCCGCCGGAGGGATTGATCGGGAGCCTGCCGTCCAGGTCGAAATCGCCCGCCTCCAGCATCCGGAGATGCTCGTCCCCGGAGAGGAGGAGAAACTCGCGGAGCCAGTCCATCGCCCACCAGGCGGAGGGGTCGTACATCTCGAAGACGTCGAAGTATTCCACCGGGTTTTGGATGCCGTTCCGGGCAAAGAGCGTCCGCGCGGCATAGCGGTGGGTCATCTCGGGCTTGGTGAAGCCGAAGAGGTTCGGGATCGTCTCCTCCCGGTGGACCTGGA
>JAPLJW010000236.1 GCA_026388365.1 Deltaproteobacteria bacterium
ATCATCGCCTCGATGGTCGGCATGTCCATGCAGGAGGAGCTCAAGGGGATGGCCAAGCCGGACTTCATCTTCCTGCTTCTGTTCACCTCGACGGGGAAGCTCTTCTCCTTCATCCAGTTCATCGGCTTTTTTGGGCCGCTGATCGGAATTATCCTCGGTTTCGACGCGATCAACCGGGAGCGGAGCGGCCGGACTCTGAGCAAGCTGGTCGCCCAGCCGATCTACCGGGACGCGATCATCAACGGGAAGTTCATGGCCGGCGTGACGATGATCACGATTGTCATGGTCTCGCTGGTGCTCATCATCTCGGGCCTGGGCATCCGCCTGATCGGCGTGGTCCCGGGAGCGGAGGAATTCTGGCGGCTTCTGATCTACCTCGTTCTCAGCATCCTCTACATCTCGTTCTGGCTGGGGGCGGCGATCCTCTTCTCCGTGGTGTTCCGGAGCACGGCGACCTCGGCGCTGGCGTCGCTCGCCGTCTGGATCGGCCTCTCTTTCTTCATCGGCCTGGGAGGCAGCTTGCTCGCCGATGCGGTCGCGCCGGTGAGCCAGACGGCCGACATGGCGCAGGCCCAGGACTCCTTTGTGAAGAATGCGGATGTCCAGAGGGCGGTTTCGCTCCTCTCCCCGGCGACGCTCTACGGGGACGCGACATCGACGATCCTCGACCCGCTCCGCAAAACGCCGCGTTCCTTCGTCCTGATGGGGCCCATGGAGAGGCTCTCCCTCTCCCGTTTCCAGAACCCGCTTCCGCTCCTCCAGAGTGTCGTAATCGTGGCGCCCTTCATGATTTCGCTGATTGCGATTACGTTCTTCTGTTTCGGGATCTGCTATGCGGTCTTTATGCGCCAGGAGATCCGCTCGACATAAAGCACGTTCACGGGGTCAGGTCTTGAAATTTAGCGTTTTGCCGCTATGCAGCCATAAAAAACGCTAAATTTCAAGACCTGACCCCCCGATTTTGACCCCCCGATTTGCTAAAATTTGTGGCCCACGTAGAGGTAGAGGGAGCGGTGGCCCTCCTCCGCCTGCCCGCAGGCAAGGTAGATCGGTCCGAGGTAGGTCTCCGCACCGACCAGAAGGCTCCCCGCATAGATCAGCGTCCGGCCGGAGATGTCACTCCGGGTGGCCCAGGCGTTCCCGGCCTCCAGCGAGAACCCGGCGTAGAGGGGCATATGAAATTCCCCGAGGCCCGTGCTGGCGAGCCGGTAGTAATAGATCAGACGGGCAACGCCCGTATGCTGCCCTGCCAGTTCGTCCTCGGCGTATCCAGAGAGGTTGAGAAAACCGCCCACGGCATAGCTGTTCTGGAGGGGGGCCTCGCTGTTCAGGGCGCTCTGGATGGAGAACCCTGCCAGAAACGTGTGCCGATCGACGGTTTTTGCCGAGAGCCAGTTCAGCATCAGGCTGTTTCCCGAGAAATCGGATCCCAACTCCGTCCGGGGAATCATCCAGACGACGTCCACTTCCGTGCCCCGATGGGGAAAGTTGAAATTGTCGAGGCGGTTATAGGAAAAGGAGGTGAAGACGGCGCCGCTGTTGAATCGGACCTCCGGCTCATCAGGACCGACGCGGACTCCGACCTTGCCGTAACCGCGCCTGAGACCCAGGCGGAGCTGCCCCCAGTTTTCGAACTGCCGGCCGATGTCGAGGCCCGCCTCCACCGCGGAGGCGCGGTACTGGGAGAGGATGCCCCTTTTTGAAAAGGCATTGATGTTCCAGGATTTGTATTCGACCCGCGGGGCGATGAAGTAGCGGAGGGATTCGTCGAGCGGCTGGTAAAATTCGGAGAAGAATCGGGGGGTGTCTCCGATCTGAATCAGGTTTTGCCATTCCGCCCCCAGACGGTTGAGCGCCGTGCTGGTCAGGCTGGCCGAGATGTTGTAGCCGGCGCCGCCTTTGAGGTCGTCCTCGAGACTTATCCCGAACCGGAGGTAGTGCGGTCCCCATGATTTTTCCCTGGTCTCGATGAGAAGGCCGGTCTGCCCGTCCTTTTCCCTGAGATGAAAATCGGCCTTCTCGAAGGTGTCGATGCCGTAGACCCTTTTGAGATCCCGATCGAGCGTTTTCAGGTTCAGGGGTTCACCCGGTTTTGTGCGGATCTGCGCTCGGACGACCTCCTCCCCGATGGGGGAACGGTTGTCAACATCCACCCCGGCGATGACCGGCAGCGCTGCGGGCTGCCGCCGCTGCACGGCAAGCCAGTTCTCATATGCGGCAGGAGGGAGGGAGAGCCCCGCCAGACGCGGGACGGCCCTGCGCGCCTCCTCCTCCCCGATCCGGATCGCGTCTGCCGCTTTGTCAAAATCGCTCGATCCGATGCCGCCGAGCGCGGGCTGGAGGAGGAAATCCTTCTCCCGGAGCGTGTCAATCTGTGCGTCGGTATTCTTCTGGATGAGGATGGTCATCACCTGCGCGGTGATCGCCATCGCCGAGGTTAGTATTTCCTTGGGACGGCGAAGGGTTCCGATGTTTACGGCGATCAGGATGTCGGCGCCCAATGATCGGGCCACATCGGCCGGAAGGTTGTCGGCGATGCCGCCGTCGACGAGGAGCCGATCGTCCAGCTCGACCGGGGCAAAGACCCCCGGGATCGACATGCTGGCGTGGATCGCCGTCGCCAGGTCGCCCTTGCCGAGGACGACCGCCTCGCCCGTCACGATGTCCGCGGCGACCGCCCGAAAGGGGATCCTCAGACGGTCGAAATCGGTCACCCGGGCCGTGTCGATCAGTCGGGATTTCAGGATAAACGCGAGGTTCTGCCCCTGGATGAGGCCGCGCGGCAGGGCAAGCTTTCCCTCCCGGATGCCGGCGTCGAACTTGATGAGGTAGTTGGAGCTGTCCTCCTTCCGCCGGAAGGAGAGATCTTCCAGCGGCGGCCGGTCCCGGAACGCCTCGTTCCACTCCATGCTGTTGACCATCGCCTCGATTTCCGCGGGCGAACTTCCCGCTGCGTAGAAACCGCCGACGATCGCCCCCATGCTCGTTCCGGCGATGACGTCGATGGGAATCCGCAGCTCCTCCAGGACCTTGAGAACGCCGATGTGGGCGGCGCCGCGCGCCCCCCCGCCGCTCAGGACAAGACCGATCCGGGGGCGGTTACGCTCCGGCGCCGTCCCGGCCGCCGCCGGCAGGGCCGCAAGGATCGATATCAGGAGAATGGCGATGACTCCGACGAAGAAGGGTTTGACGATCCGGCAACCGGGCTTGCCGGCTCTTGTTTGTCCCTGTAAATTTTCCATCGAATATCAAGCCTGCTGATCGAATGTGGGCAAGGGATTGACGGGAACTCGCTTGTCTGCCGCGGAAGGATACGAAGGCGGGCCTTGCTTGTCAAGCAGATTATCAGAAGATCTTGGCTCACGGGAACAGTTCCCCTCTGATGGTCCTGTTCAGGGTCTTTCTTGCCCTGCCTTTTTTTATCCATGGATCCGGAGCATCAACTCGCTCGGGTGAGGGTGGAAATAAAGACGAGTTCCCGGCACCGCCGGTAAACGAAGATCCGTTCGATGAAGTTCTTCCGGAGAAGCGGATCATTCAGGCGGTCGTCCTCCTCGACGGGGGGCAGCGGAAAACGTTTCATGAACGCCCCGGCGAAGATCCCCACCCCATTCTCAACGGCCATGCCGGTCTCTCCGTAAACCTTCACCGCGGCCATCCCGCAACTGGGCGATCGGCTCTTGAAGATGAATCCGCACAGATCAAGGGCGGCGAGCGCCTCCAGCCGTTTGTCCGCCCAGGCGATCATCCCGCCCGTGTGGTCGATGCCGGTCCGGATCGTGACCAGGCGGGGGGCTTCCGGATCTCCGACGAGCCGCATCGCCTCGCGGGGGATGGGGAGGCCGTACTCCACCTCCGGGCAGACGGGAACCCATTCGAACCGGCGGCCAAGGGTGTCGGTGATGCAGCGGTCGTGCCGATGGCCGCCGTCGTAACGGACATTCTGCCCCAGCAGGCAGGCGCTGA
This sequence comes from Deltaproteobacteria bacterium, assembly GCA_026388365.1. The sequence continues at coordinate 3,967 of JAPLJW010000236.1, forward strand.
TGCCGATCCGGATCTTCTCCATCGTTGTTTCCTCCTGATCCCTGGTTCCGTGCGGTTTTTCCGTCCGCTTCGGCGCCTCCGGATGAAGCGGACGAGGCCCGACAGGCCGTCCCCAAAACGGGCCGGCCAGGATCTCTCCGGTTGGCCCTGAAAGAATCGCATCTTTACAATACACTCCTCGATGCTTATCCTATGGCAAACGGGGCATTCCTGTAAAGAGATAAAGGGGCCGGGCGGAAAAGAAGCCGCTTCCGGCCGACCCTGATTCGGTCCCATTTGTCGTTGACAAGCGGGCGCTTTTTTCTTTAGAGTTCCATCGTAAAGAGAGTGAATCTCGATTTTCCGAATTGCGAAAGGAGAAAAACAGATGATCAGCAAGAAGATGTTCGATGCGATGAAGGAACAGATCAAAAACGAAATGGAGTCCGCATATATCTACCTATCGATGGCGGCCTACTTCCATTCGAAAAACCTGGACGGGATGGCCCACTGGATGCGCTGCCAGGTCCATGAGGAGACGATCCATGCGATGAAGTTTTTCGATCATATCATCAACCGGGGCGGCGAGGTGGTCCTCCTGGACCTCAAACAGCTCAAGCTGACCTGGAAGAACCCTCTGGAGCCCTGGAAGGACGCCTACGCGCACGAGCAGTTTATCACGGCGAAGATCCACAATCTGCTCAAGATTGCCCGGAAGGAGAACGACTACACGGCGGAGCCGATGCTGGCCTGGTTCGTCAACGAACAAATCGAGGAGGAGAGCAACACGGACAAGGTGGTCCGTCAACTGGAAATGGTCGGCGACAGCAAGGAGGGGCTCTTCATGCTGGACCGCGAGCTGGGGACCCGGATTTTCGTGGCGGGTTCGCCTTTCGACCCCGCGGCGTACAACCTGCTCCAATAGCGTTGATCGAGGTCAACCCGTTGGGAGGCGGCATCCCTTCCCGGTTTTGGGATGGTTCCGCCTCACAATCTTGATTCGCGTAACCGGGATCCTCATTTCCCGTCGAGAGAAAAAAAGAAGAGGGTGCGTCCGGTCAACGGCCGCGGGCGAGCTTCCGGAGCGCCGCGAGGGCGGTGTCGATCTCTTTCTCCGTGTTGAAAAAGCTGAAGCCGAACCGGACAGTCCCATGCGGGAACGTCCCGATGGTCCGGTGGGCGGCGGGGGCGCAGTGGAGTCCCGGACGCGACAGGATTGCAAACCGCTCGTCCAGTTCCAGGGCGATCTCCGACGGCATCAGACCCTCGATGTTGAATGAGATCAAAGCGGTCTGACGCGACGGATCGCCCGGACCATAGAGGGTCGCCCCTGGAATATCCTTCAAACCGTTGAGGAAACGGCCCGTCAGGGCCTCCTCATGGGCGCGGATCGCCCCGACCCCACGGTCGAGGATCCAGGCGACGCCGGCGCCCAGCCCCGCAAGGCCGGGGGTGTTCGGTGTTCCGGCCTCGTATTTGTCCGGAAGAAAAGCCGGTTGTTCCTCGAATTCGGAGCGGCTTCCCGTTCCGCCCGCCATCAAGGGTGGGATTTTCGCCTCCAGCCCCTGACGGATATAAAGGCCGCCCGTCCCCGGCGGTCCGAAGAGGGATTTGTGGCCCGTGAAGGCCATGAGGTCGATTCCCGTTTCGTTCACTTGGATCGGCAGGGCCCCGGCGGTCTGCGCCGCATCGACGATGAGGACGATCCCGTGCTCGTGGGCGATCCGGCCGGCCTCGGCGATCGGCAGGATCGTCCCCGTCACGTTGGCGGCGTGAGTCAGGACAAGGACCTTCGTGTTCCGGCGGATGGCGGGTCGGATCGCGTCGGGATCGAGCTCTCCCCGGATGGAGCAGGGAAGAACCGAAAGTTCCACCCCCTCCTTTTCCAGTGCGCGGAGCGGCCGCATGACCGAGTTGTGTTCCATGGAGGAGGTCATGACATGGTCGCCCGTTTTCAGGAGACCGCGGAGGGCGACGTTGAGCGCCTCGGTTGCATTCTTTGTGAAGACGATTCGAAAGGGATCCTCCACGCCGAAGAGTTCCGCCAGCGCCTCCCGCGCCTCCAGGACGATCCGCCCCGCCTCGATGGAGAGGCGGTGGCCGGAGCGGCCTGGACTGCCGCCGATCCCGCAAAGGTAGCGGGTCATGGCTGCCGGGACCTCTTCAGGCTTTGGCCAGGAGGTGGCCGCGTTGTCGAAATAGATGATAGGGTTCATGCACCGTCTGCCAATCAGTCCTCCAGGGCTTCGAAAACCTTCTTGAGCCGGTGCAGGGGATCTTCGAGATTCCCGTTTCCCCGGCCCTGATTCTCCGGCGGCGCCTTGCCTTTGGGGATCTCCGAAGGTTGTGATACACTGATCTTTGGAGCGGCGGGCTCGACGGCGGTCGGCGGCGGCGTAATCCGGACCATTTCGCGCGGCGGCGCTTCGGGCCGGTGTTCCGCCGCAGACATCTGCGGCGCGGCCGATGAGGTTTCCGCCGGTTTTTCTCCCGGTGTCTTCCTCCGGCGACGAGGTCGCCTGCGGGATCTCTTCTTCGCCTTCTCGGGCGCGGCTTCGCGGTTTTCCGTGGGAGAATCCGCGTTATGCCCGGGTTCTTCCTGCCCGAATTCTTCCCCCCTTGGTTTTTCTTCCTTGGGCGAAACATTCTTCGGAGGGCCCTTCCTTCGCGGCCCCCTCTTCGGCGTCCCTCTCTGGGGACCGTCCTTTCCGGGTTCGATTTGCTTCGGCTCATCCGCCGCCCCGGGAGCGGGTATGTCCGCTTCCCCGGCTTCCGGTTCCTCCGGTTCGTCCGGCTCCTCTATCTCCTCCGAAGCCTTGCGGACATGATTGGTCTGCTCGGGCGCTACCGGCGTCTCCCGCTTCGTCGTTTCGATCTTCCATTCGTCCCAGGCCATGTCCGGACTTCCCGAGATATGGATCGACATGTCGTAGTCGTTTTCCAGACGGCTGATCTCCGCCCGTTTCTGGTTCTGGAGGTAGTCGGCCACCTCATAAGGGACGCTGAGGCCAATCACGGAGGAGAGCCCTTTGACAGCCTGCGTTTCGATCTTCCGGTAGGCGGTCAGGGCTGTGTATTCGAGGGAGGGTCGCACCCCCCGACCCCGGCAGAAGGGGCAGGGCGTGTAGCTGATCTCCTGGATCGTTGACTGCTTCTTCTGGCG
>JAPLJW010000171.1 GCA_026388365.1 Deltaproteobacteria bacterium
ACCTGCCGCCCACGCCGGTGGCGACGCTGGAGCGGGCACGGGAGACGGCGCTGGGGCGGGGGTTGCATTACGCCTATGTTGGAAACGTCCCGGACCATCCGGGGAACCATACCCACTGCCCTTCCTGCGGGAAGGCGGTCATCAAACGCACGGGATTCTTCATCGTGGAAACGCAGATCAAAAACGGCCGCTGCGGCTTCTGCGGCGGAAGGATCGCCGGCGTCTGGAGTTGAGTGGAAAGGAGAGAGATCATGACGATACTGCAATTCGGTATTCCCATCGTCGCCCTCAGCCTGGGGGTGGCCGCGACCGGCATGACCGGAAAGGACGGGGGGGGCGAGGTGCGTCCCCCCGTCGTGGCCGGGCAGTTCTATCCCGAATCGGCAACCATCCTGAAGCTCGCCGTCGAAAAATTCATGGAGGACGCGCTGCCGCCGCAGGTCAAAAAACCGCTCGCCATCGTCGTCCCCCACGCAGGGTACATCTACTCCGGACAGATCTGCGCCGACGGCTGGAATCAGGTCCGCGGCGGGGGCTATGACGTCGTCGTCCTCCTCGGGACGAACCACACAGTGCCGGATCTCCGCAAAATCGCCCTCTATCCGGGCGGCGGCTTCCGGACGCCGCTCGGAACCGCAATGGTGGACGGGGATCTCACGGCGGCTCTCCTGGCCGCTTCACCCGACTGTGCCCTGGACAAGGGACCGCACGTCCGGGAACACTCTCTCGAGGTCCAGGTCCCCTTCATCCAGATCCTCTTCCCCCAGGCCAAGATCGTCGCCGCGATCGTCGGCGAGGCGGATGCCGCCCTCTGCAACCGCTTCGGAATTGCATTGGCCTCGGTCCTGAAGGGCCGCCGCGCCGTGATCGTCGCGAGTTCAGACCTCTCCCACTACCCGTCTGCGAAAGACGCTGAAGCCGCGGACTTGAAAACGCTGGAAGCGATGACCACGCTCGATCCGGCGGCGCTCCATGCGGCCGTCCGGACGCAGATGGCCCGACGGATTCCGAACCTCTCCACCTGCGCCTGCGGCGAAGCCCCCATCATGGCCGCGATGGCGGCCGCCAAAGCGATGGGGGCGACCGGGGGCAGGATCGTAAGCTACGCCCACTCGGGGAATCTCCCCATCGGCGAGCGGGAGCGCGTCGTCGGCTACGGGGCGGTCGCGCTGGCCGCCGATCTGAAAAAGGAGATTCCCGCCGCGCGGCCGGCTGCGGCAACGGCGGCGGAAGGGTCCATCGGCCCCGCCGACCGGAAATACCTGCTTGGCCTCGCGCGGGAGACGATCTCCCGTTACCTGGCGATGAAAATGGTCCCCCTGCCGCGGCTTTCGAGCCCCATCCTGCGCGAACCGCGCGGGGTCTTCGTCACCCTCAAGAAACGGGGAGACCTGCGCGGCTGCATCGGCCGGATGGTCCCGGACCGGCCGCTCGCCGAACTCGTCGGGGCGATGGCCCTCCAGTCCGCCTTCGAGGATCCCCGCTTCAGCCCCGTAACGCCCCGGGAACTGGCCGATCTGGAAATCGAGATCTCCGTGCTGACGCCGATGAAACCGGTCGCCGGCCCGAACGATATCGTCGTCGGCCGGGACGGCGTCCTCCTCCAGAAGGGGGGAAGATCCGCCGTCTTTCTCCCCCAGGTCGCCCCGGAACAGGGATGGGGAAGGGATGAGATGCTGGGCCACCTGAGCCAGAAGGCGGGACTGCCGGCCAATGCCTGGAGAGACGGGGCGAGCTTCCTGACCTTCCAGGCGATCGTCTTCAACGAAACGGAGCACCGATGATCGCCGACGTCGCCGCACTGTTCCTGACAGGCCTCGTCTCGCTCTTCGGGCAGATTGTTCTGCTGCGGGAGCTGAACGTCGCCTTTTACGGAATCGAGCTGATCTACCTCATCGCGCTGGGGGTCTGGATGCTCCTGACCGCCGTGGGGGCGTTGATCGGCGGCCGGCGCCCCTCCGCCGGCCGGACGGCCGTTTTGTTTCTGTGCTTCGCCCTCTTCCTGCCGCTCGGCGTCGTCTTCCTCCGGGCGAGCCGCCTCCTTCTCGGCGGCATCCCCGGCGCCTACCTCCCCTTTCCCCGGCAGATGGCGGCGCTGGTGATCGCCCTGCTGCCCGCCGGCCTGCTCTCGGGCCTCCTGTTCCGGCAGGCCGCCGGTCTTCATGCGGAACGGGGCCGGACGCTCGCCGGCGCCTACGGGATCGAAAGCGCGGGGGGCCTCGCCGGAGGAGTGCTCGCCACGCTCTGTCTCCGGTACGGCGTCCAGAACCTCCCCCTCGCCGTCGCTTGCGGCCTGATTGCCGCCGCTGCGGCCCTCTTTTTTTTCCGGGGAAAGGGCGGCCGGCCGGGCCGTTTTGTCGCTGTTGGTCTGGCTGCGGTCCTGATCGCCATCCTCTCTCAGACGCCCTCCCTGGACCGGCGGATGACGGGTTGGAACCACCCGGGGCTTCTCGTGACAAGGGATTCCCCCTACGGACGGATCACCGCAACGGCCCTCGCCGGACAAGTATCCGTATTCGAGAACGACGCCCTCGCCTTTGAAACCGGGGGAACGGAGGCGGAGCTCTTCGCCCACCTGACGGCCCTCCAGCACCCGGAGCCGCGGCGGATCCTCGTCCTCGGCGGGGGATGGGACGGGACCCTTCGCGAGCTCCTCCGGCACCGGCCGGTGCG
>JAPLJW010000120.1 GCA_026388365.1 Deltaproteobacteria bacterium
GCAGCCGATGGTCAGGTTGGCCCAGAGGAGCGTGGAGATGGTCACGGCGAAGATAATCAGGATGCCGCCCATCGTCGGAGTCCCCTGCTTGGCGAGATGGGTGTCCGGTCCGTCCTCCCGGATGGTCTGGCCGATCTGAAGATCCTGGAGCTTGCGGATGAGCCAGGGGCCGATGACGAAACAGAGCACGAGCGCGGTGATTGCCGCATAGATCGTCCGGAAGGTGATGTATCGAAAGACATTGAAATAGGAGTATGTGTCATGTAGCGGATATAAAAGATGAAAAAGCATTTCTTACAACCTTCCTGATGCATCCGGTGTTTTTTGTGCGGCGAACCCTACACCGTTTGCGGTTTCAGGTCAAATGCCGCGATGATCTTCTCCGCCACCGCTTCCATTTTCATCATTCGGGATCCCTTGATCAGGATCCAGTCGTCTTTTTTCAGTCGGGGCCGCAGGGAAGAGACAACCTCTTCCGGGTCCTCGAAAAATGTGATCCGCTCCGCGGGAAACCCCCGCCGGATCGCCCCGGCCGCCAACGCCTCCGTCAGGGATCCCCTGAGAAAGAGGTCGTGAATGTTTGCATCCGCAAGGAGCGTTCCGATCTCCTCGTGCAACGCCTCCGATTGTTTGCCCAGCTCCAGCATGTCGCCCAGAATCGCGACGGCGCCGCCGCTTCCCCTCAGCCCCTGCAGGGTCTTGATCGCCTCCCGCACCGAGGCGGGATTGGCGTTGTACGCGTCGATGATCAGGAAGGCGCCGTTTCCGAGTTGTCGGATCTCGGTCCGTCCGGGGATCGGGCGGAAGGCGGCGAGGCCCGCCGCGATCACATGACGGTCCAGACCGAGCGCCCATGAAGCGGCGGCAGCGGCGAGGGCGTTGATGACATTGTGCTCCCCGGCGGCGGCCAGGAAAACCGGGGTGCCGATCCCGTCGATGACGAGGTTGAAACGAACCCCCTGAGGCCCGGCAGGTTCGATTCGCCGTGCGGTGACCCCGGCCCCCGGACTGAGACCAAAAGAGATGCGTTTTCCCCGCCAGCGCTTAGCGAGGAGACCGATGGCCGGATCGTCGTGGTTGAGGATCGCCGTGCCCCGTCCGGCCATAATTTCAAAAAGGGATCCTTTTTCCTCCCGGATCGCCTCCAAGGAGCCCAGCCCTTCAAGGTGGGCGGGGCCGATGTTCGTGATCAGGCCGACGTCCGGCGCGGCGATGACCGCGAGCGCCGCGATCTCTCCCGGGGTGTTCGACCCCATCTCGACGATGGCGAGTTCATGTTCCTCCCGCAATTTGAGCAGGGTCAGCGGGAGGCCGATCCGGTTGTTCAGGTTGCCTTCCGTCTTCAGGATGTTGCGCATGCGCGCGGCGATTGTCGCGACCATTTCCTTCGTCGTGGTCTTCCCGGAACTTCCGGTGATCGCAACCAGCGGGACGGGATATCGCCGCCGCCAATCGCCGGCGATGCCGCCCAGGGCCCGCAATGTGTCCGGGACGCCGATCGCCGGCATCTCTTCCGGTGCAGCGGCGAGTTTCTCGGCAGCGTCCGCCCGGATGACAAGCCCGGCGGCCCCCCGCTCTGCGGCCTGGGTCAGGCAGCCGTGGCCGTCGAAGTTTTCACCCGCAAGGGCGATGAAGAGGTTTCCCGCGGTGAGGGTGCGCGTGTCCGTGGAGATGCCCCGGCAGGACCAGCCGCGGCCGCCCCGGAGCGGGGCGCCCCCCGTAGCCTTCAGGATCTCCTCGGCGGAAAGGACCGGAAC
>JAPLJW010000348.1 GCA_026388365.1 Deltaproteobacteria bacterium
CGGTGTCCAGTTTTTGTAACGCATTGGGGCTTGGGGACACCTTGCCGCAAGGTGTCCCCAAGCCCCAATGCCTATTACGAGATCGTCAAAGATCGATCTTTCGGATGTTCAGTTTTTCGAGGTTCGCCGTGCCGAGGCCCGCCTGCTGGCCCAGCCGGACGCAGCCGAGATCGGCGGGCTTCAGGCCGAAGAGCATCGCCCCGCAGGCGTCCACGGCGACCTGGTCGACGCCGACCACGATCGTGTCGAGCCGCTTCACGTCGGCGAGGTCGCCGCCCTGGGGGCCATTGGCCGTGAGAATCCGCACGGCATCGATGATGACGAGCGAGGGCTTCACGAAGGCCGCCAGATCGACGAGACTCTCGTCGATCCGCTGGTGGATCCGCCCCCGCGAGCCGCCCATCACCCCCATCAGATTCTTCATTCCGAGGGTGAGCCGGGAGGTCCCGTGCACCTTTGCGATGGGGATGTTGATCAGTTTGTCCGCCTCGACAGCCTCCGTGTAGATGGGCCAAGCCTTGAGCGTCTCCCCGCCGATCTTCATCTCCTGGAATTTCCGGTTGTCCGTGAAGCTCACCTCCGCCCCCGCCGCGGCCGCCGCATCGGCGATCCCGCTCTGCCGATAGGTCCGGCGGGCGTCGGACACGGGGTAGTCGAAGACCTTAACCTTTTTCGCCCCCGCATCGACGCAGAGGCGGACAACAGCGGCCACGAGTTCCGGATTCGTGGTCGCGGCGTACTCCGGAAGCCGGTCCCAACCGATGTTCGGCTTGACGACGACGATGTCTCCCCGCGCGACAAACCGGCGGATCCCCCCGAGGGCGTCCAGGGCGGCCTGAACGGAGGCGGCAGGGGTCTTGCCGCGGACGACGCAGAGATCCGGACGGACGGCGGCCTCCAAACGGCCGGCAAGCAGAGCGGCAGCGGACGGCACGGTCAGGACCGTTCCGGCGACGGCGGCCGATTTCAGAAATTCCCTGCGGTTCATGGGTTTCCCTTCCTCTGAAGATTGTCGTTTGCTGTTGCGGTGAAGAGAGAGCGGGGGAAACTCAAGGCTGTCTGAGCTTCCCCCACATGATTGTGCCGCTCTATTCCTTAAAAACCTTGGCAAATATCCAGTACAGGATGATCGATATCACGATCGAGGGATACCAGATTACGCCTCCGGGAAAAGGGACTCCGCTGACGTACTGCATTTGTCCCGTTGGCCAGGCGATGATGTAGCAGAGGATCCAGGTAATAATCAATGATGCAAACCCGGCTTTGCTCCAGCCATTGCTGTACCAACAGCCCCCCGGACCTCTGGTATAGAGTTTCTGAAGGTTGTAGTTTCTCCTCCTGATGATGTAGTAATTCGCGATCATAATGCCTGCGTACGGCCCGACGAGTATGCCGTAGCTCGCCGCCCAGCCACTCACATAGTTGACGAATGCCGTGCCTTTTTCCATCCCCGCCCACCAGGGTGCCACAAAAAAAACGATGATGGCTGCAACGAGCGCGGCCCTTTTCCAGCTCATTTTCAGGGTTGCTACGAGGAAATTGATAAGCGGGATAGAGTTGGCTGTAAGATCGGTCGACCAAGGCGCCAGGAAACAGAATACGAGGCCCACCAACACGGCAATTGCCCCTGGAGCGAACTTGACAACGATTTCCTGCGGAAGTACGACCCCCGTCAGAGTGGCGTTCGCAAATCCTAACCAGGTTCCCAAAAGCTGACCGAAGATGATCCCAATCAGCAACCCGAGGGGTAAGGCTTTGCTATTTTTGGGGGAGATACCACGTGTAAGATCGGAGAAGTTTACAGCCATCGTGGCCCACCAGTTGGTCTGAACCGCAAGATAGGTCAGGAACGGAAGACTCATATAGCCCACCTTACTCACGTAAAGGTTTGGGATATTCTGGGCAAATTCCGGCTTCCCCCAGAGGAAAAAGACAAGCCATATGAAGTAGATCAGCATGATGGGGCCGGCGTAGTCTGCCATCTTGCCAATGCCGGTGAGCCCGAACCTCATGACCAGGACGAAAGAACCGAGATACGGGATCAATGCGATGATCAAATACTTCATGGCCATGGGCGTTACTTGATCGGCCGGCACCCCGAATGCGAAAAAAATAATCATCAGGATCGCCATTGAACCTGAAAAAGCCTGCACCCCGAACCATATCAACCCCGGAAAGGCCCTCATAATGACCGCGACATGGCTTCCAATAAACCCAAATGATTCCCGGTACTGCACAGGGCTGCTGATCCCGTACTTTATTCCCACCATACCATTGGCCCACATGGCAATACAGGCAAAGATATTTCCCCAGAAAGCGCCCCAAAGGGCCTGGGTGACGTTCAACCCTAAACCGGCACCGATCGGTCCAAGAAAGAACGTTCCAATCCCCGTGTTCATGCTGAACATCATAAAGCTAAACGTGTAAATATTGTATCCTTGCTTACTCCTTGGAACGGGCAACAGATCCGGGTTTTCTTGATACCCTCGAGGTGTGATTGTTTCTTCAGCCATTATTTTTCTCCTCCTTTCGTACAGTCGAATTGGAAATATACGCGAGAGTCCTATTTTTTACCTTTTGCCCGTACAGAGACCCACTATCTCCTACGCTTCACCTCCTAAAAAAGATGAACTTTACCTCCAGTTCAACGCGCTACATTGCGTTTCATTCAGGATTACTTTTTTTCAATCCATCTTCCCTGTCTCGTCGGCTTCTTCTCCATGCTGAATCAAGCTAACGAGAGCAGAGGTCGGAATATTGTTCGGGCCTCCTATCTTTCAAGTAAGGGGAGACCGCTCTTGTATGGACGACTTCATTCATATCGACATCGCACATGAGAACGTCCTCTGCCCTCTTTGTGGATTCAACGATTATCTTTCCGGAAGGATGAACCACCTTGCTTCCTCCAAACAGTTCTAAATCCCCATTTTTGCCATAGGCATTCACGGCTGCCACAAAAACGGAATTCTCTAACGCTCTTGTAGGAATAAGCTGATCCCATATTGCCTTGTCCTGAATCCTCCAAGCGGCGTGCACAACAAGCAGCTCAGCTCCTTTTAACGTCAATATTCTGGCCGGCTCCGGAAAATTGGCGTCGTAGCAGATCATGATTCCGACCCTGCCGTATTTCGTATCGAATACCGGGTAACCGTCTCCCCTCGCGAAGAAAGAGGATTCTGTACCAAACAAATGGTTTTTCGAATAAACCCCACGGACCTCTCCCTCGTCATCGATCATCACAGCGGCATTGAATACCACTCCCTTCACCTCTTTTTCGAGTGCAAGTGAGATGTGAATATGTGTCTTGGTCTTTGAGGCAAACTCTCTGAATCGATTTACGGTGTATCCGTCAATCCTCTCTCTTAATCCATACATCTTGTCTTTCAATATCTCCAAATGATATCCCGTATTGAACAGTTCCGGAAAACAGATGATATTCGCTCCCTTTTTTGCTGCTTTTAGAGCCATCTTGAGGGCTTTTCCAACATTTTCTTTTGTCTTTCCCAATGTGCTTTCGAACTGTACCAAGCAGATTTTAACATTTCTGTCTGACATAAACCCTTCCTCCTTGCACTTCCACGGGATCAAGGTGAACTATTCAAAAAACCCTCGTATTCAAAGCCTCCATATAACCACCCTCCGGAAATCATCGTTCGTTCCCGTCTCCTTGCCCGGTTCGCTTCATGCCCTCAACATGGTCTCGACCTTCGGCAGCGTTTCTTCCAAGCGGCCCACCTCCTGGACCTCGGGGATTCCGATGAAGGGGATTTCCGCTAGCCCTCGCTCACGGAGTATTCCCCTTAGAGCCTCGATGTAGGTGCCGCTTCCCGACACATACTGTCGGGCTGGTAGCGCAGCCATCCTGCCCCCCCAGGGTTCCCCGAGAGCTCTTTGCGTGAAGTCGACTCCGCAGGAAGGGCTGCCGTCGACTCCGATCAACGCCAAGGTCCTGTAATCCCGCGACGCATAATCCTCCAGTTCGTCGGCCACGCGTTCCGCCAGGGTACGGCATAGCCTCCGGAAGACAGGGGAACTGTACTGCTCCTTCACAGAACTCCAACGATGGATGCCTAGGTGGGCCATCTCCGGGCAGGGCATCTGATAGATACCCACGTCGGATTGCACAAGCAGATCGGCCACGGGCCGAAGCGTGCCCGGAAACCGTGCTATCCCTTCAATTTTACTGTTCTGGTTCAGAATGCAGTGACAGACTAGAACCAGTTTCTTGCTCCGGCTGTCTTTCATGAGAAATCCTCCCTGGCACCGCGCCTCTGATGTGTTCCATTTGCCTCGTCCTTGCTTCGTCAATACGGACAGACCGAATCTCTACCGTGCTTCACGTATCGATCGTCCTGCCGAAGCAGAATCGGTTCCTGCCGGCAGGACCCCTTTGCGCTCAGCCCTATTCTCCCCTGTTGCCGCCCCTATGGACGACCGAGAAATGTTTTGCACAACCAAATGGAATTATTAAAATGTGAATTGGACAGCCGTGCTCACTCATCAATGATCAGTGGTTATCGATTGATATGGTATTGCTTTAGATGTCATGAAGTATAGAAACTCAGTTTTCTCAAGTCAAGGAGTATTTTCAGGAGTGTTTTCAGGAGTATTTTCAGCAACAGAAAACCCTTGGAGATCTTTTGAAAGCAAGATTTTCAAACTAGAAGAAGATCCTGTAGAGGACCTCGTTGATCATGTCGTGATATCCGGGGTGACAGCGACCCAAAGCGGGTCTCTACCCGGGCATCAGGTCGATGATGGTGATCTCCGGCCGCGCGAGAAATCGGACGGGCGGCCCCCAGGTTCCCGTCCCCCGGCTCACATGGAGCAGCGCGCCTCCCGTCAGGCGGTAGTTCCCGGCGTGAAAGGGAAAGACCAGACGGGTGATCAGGCTGAAGGGAAAGAGCTGTCCTTTGTGCGTATGACCGGAGAGCTGGAGATCAAATGCGCCGAGGGCGTTCTCCTCCACCAGCGGCTGGTGCTTGAGGAGGATCGTGAAACGGCCGCCGCCGGCCCGGGAGAGGACTTCGCGGTCGGAAGGGCGTCCCTGGAAACCCAAACGGTTAATCCCCGGATCATCGACGCCGACCAGATCGATTGCCCCGGCGACGGTCGCAACCCCGCCCCGCAGTTCGGTGAATCCGGCATTTGCCGTAAATTTCATCGCTTCATCAATCCCCGCGTAGAACTCGTGGTTCCCGGTCACGGCGAATTTCCCGTAACGGGGGCGGATTTCCCGGAGCTGTGCCGCGGCCTCGGAAAGATCGTTCCCCTGCCCGTCCACGAGGTCTCCCGTGGAGACGAGAAGGTCCGGCGCCGCCTCCCGGACTTTCCGGAGAATGTCCGCAAGGTAATCGCCGCGGACCAGGACGCCGACATGGACGTCTGAGATCTGGACGATCCGGATCCGGCCCGCCTCCTTTGGAATCTTTACCGAATGGATGACCAGGGATTCGCTCCGGATGCAGCGGGCCTCGAAGACGCCGTAGAGGACGATCCCCAGCGCGGCCGCGGCGGGAACGAGAAAGAGCATCCGGACCGAAGGGAGAAACGCGCCGACATCGGTCCGGAGCGCCAAACCGGCCAGATGCGCCAGAAACCGGTAGCATTCGAACAGAACGGAGGCGGAGAAGAAGAGCAAGAGAACCGCCATCCAGAGGTACCCGGCCCAGGATAAGAGACGGGCCAGCGTCTCGAAGCCATACCGCTCCGAGGCGCGGACGATGATTGGCGCCATCAGGCCGAGGATCAGCAGTGCGACGAGGATAATCTGGGCTGCGGCCCCGGGGGCAAACGCCGCCCGGACCTTCAGGAAAAAGTAGAAGTGAAAACCGCCGTAGATCAAAAAAAAGGTCAGCAGAAACAGTCCCACGTCAAAATCCCCCACAGGCCTTGCATGCAAAAAGGGAGGCTAACCGCCATCGGTTCCATCTCCCACCGTGTATCCGGACCCGCCGGCCCGAATGGGTCCGGCCGGCCGTAAACCTATATCGAGAGCGTTGAAAAATACCCTCGCTTTGTCATTCCCGCGTAGGCGGGAATCCAGAAGGTATTGAAAGGACTGGATTCCTGCTGTCGCAGGAATGACGATTTGCAGAATTTCAGGAGTCATTCAAAGCTCTCGTCTCCGAATCCCGTTGCCATTTCGTGCAGAGTCCTTATCATTTTGTCTTTGGCGATGCAACCCTGCATTCCGACCCTGACCACCAGCAAGGCATCATCTGCGGCGTTGCCTTCGATCGCTCCTCGGCGCCTTGCATCCAATACCTTGCTGGTGGTCGGGAATACTTCATACGATGCTGATTTCAGCCTGGATACCCAAATTAGATGTGGATTTGAGTTGATGGGTGCATCGGCGCCCCGCCTTTCGCTGCGGGGTAATTTGACATCGGCAGGTTCGTCCCTACATTATCCATCAGAAAACGATATCGAAGTTCGGAAAGGAAGGACGATATGAAAAAAATTATGACCTATATTGCAGCGCTTCTGTTCGTACTGACGTGCGAAACAGGCGGCGCCGCCCAGCAGGAGGTGAAAAAGAACATGGACCCAACGAATGCAAAAACCCGGATCGCCACCGTGGCCGGAGGTTGTTTTTGGTGCGTGGAATCGGACCTGGAGAAATTGCCGGGGGTGCTGAAGGTCGTTTCCGGCTATACGGGCGGAACCGGCGCGAACCCAACCTATGAAGACTACGGCAAGAAGGGGCACGTCGAGGCCGTTCAGGTCTTCTACGATCCCGCGAAAATCACATACGAAAAGATCCTCGACGCCTTATGGAGGCACATCGATCCGACGGATGCGGGAGGACAGTTCGGGGACCGGGGTCCCTATTACCGGAGCGTCATCTTCTATCACGATGAAGAACAGAAGCGGCTCGCGGAAAAATCACGGGAAGCGCTCGGAAAATCGGGACGCTTCGACAAACCGATCGTCACGGAAATCCTGAAATTCACGAAATTCTACGACGCGGAGGAGTACCATCAGGATTACTACAAAAAGAACCCGCTGCAATACAAATACTACCGCTCCGGGTCGGGTCGTGACTCCTTCCTGGAGAAGGTTTGGAAACCGGAGTCCTGTCCGTTGCCGCCCCCGGCCGGGAAGGCGTCCCGGAAGCTTGATAAGCAGGCCCTGCGGAAGAAACTGACGCCTCTCCAGTACGAGGTCACGCAGCAGGACGGCACCGAGCCGGCCTTTCAGAACGAATACTGGGACAACAAAAAAGAGGGGATCTACGTGGACGTGGCTTCGGGCGAGCCTCTCTTCAGTTCGCTCGATAAATACGATTCCGGCACGGGATGGCCCAGCTTCACCCGGCCGCTCGAACCGGGGAACATTATAGAGAAGGAGGACCGCAGCCTGTTCATGAGCCGCACCGAGGTCCGGAGCCGATCCGGCGATTCGCATCTCGGTCATGTCTTTCCCGACGGACCGGCGCCGACCGGCCTCCGGTACTGCATGAACTCCGCCTCCCTGCGGTTCATTCCCCGGGAGGATCTGGAAAAGGAGGGCTACGGCCGATACCTGAAACTGTTCGAGACGAAGCGGCCGTAGCCCAACCCTAACCGATCCGGGCCAAAGAGATCCTGCTGGAGAACCGCGCCTTAGCCGCAGGCCGCCTGAACCCCGCCCGGGATTTCTAACAAAGGGA
>JAPLJW010000281.1 GCA_026388365.1 Deltaproteobacteria bacterium
CCCGGCGATGCTGATCGGCTTCTTTCCGGTCATTGCCCCGCTCAACGTCATGGGGCTGGGCTCTCCCGAGAGTGCGATCCTCTCCGCCGTCGTTTTCAACGCCCTGATCATCGTGGCCCTGATCCCCCTCGCCCTCAGGGGGGTGACCTTCCGGCCCCTGGGGGCGGCGTTCCTGCTCAGGCGGAATCTTCTCATCTATGGCCTGGGAGGGCTTGCCGCCCCCTTCGCGGGGATCAAGCTGATCGATCTTCTGATCAATGCCCTGGGGCTGGTGTGAGAATATTTGTTGGATAACCGATGTCTGTTTTATGATAACATGACCTTGGTCATGCGGAGGATGTTTCACGATGAAGGAGCTTTTCGTGCAGATGCGGATCTCGCTCACGGCGGTTCTGTTGCTGGCGGTCCTTTTGTGCGGGGTCTATCCCCTGATCGTCTGGGCCGCCGGTCAGGCTTTCTTCCCTCGTGATGCCGGCGGGTCGCTCGTCCGTGTCGGGGGAACCGTCGCCGGGTCGTCCCTGCTCTCTCAGGGTTTTACCGGGACGGCCTATTTCCATCCCCGTCCTTCGGCGGCGGGGGCCGGTCATGACGCCTCCTCCTCCGGGGGGAGCAATCTGGGCCCCACATCCCGCTTGCTGGTCGAAACGGTCCGTGCGCGCATCGCCGTGTACCGGCTGGAGAACGGATTGGCGGCCGATGTGCCCGTTCCCGCCGATGCGGTCACGGCTTCGGCCAGCGGCCTCGATCCGCATATCAGCGTCCCGAACGCGCTGATCCAGGCGGGGCGTGTCGCCCGGGTCCGGGGGATGAGCGGGGAGGCCCTGCGCGCAAGGATCGCGGCCCATACGGAAGGACGAGACCTGGGGGTCCTGGGGACGCCGCGCGTGAATGTGCTGATGCTGAACCTGGATCTGGACGGAAAAGGATGACAGCGATGCCGATGGCGAACGACCGGGCCGATGACTTTCTCCGAATGATCCGCCGTTCCCGGCGGGGTAGGCTCAAGGTGTATCTCGGGTACGCGGCGGGGGTCGGAAAGACCTGGCAGATGCTCCAGGAGGGCCATAGACTGCAGAAGGATGGCATCGATGTGGTGATCGGACTTCTGGAGACGCACGGACGCGCGGACACGGCCGGACTCGCCGGGGGGATCGAGGTTGTCCCACGGCGGAGCCAACTCTACCGGGGTATCGCGCTGGAAGAAATGGACGTGGATGCCGTCCTGCGGCGCAATCCCCAGGTCGCCCTCGTGGACGAGTTGGCCCATACCAATATTCCGGGAAGCCGGAACGCCAAGCGGTATGAGGACGTCCAGGACCTGCTTGCAGCCGGAATCCATGTCATTACGACGATGAACGTCCAGCATCTGGAGAGCCTCTACGATACCGTGGAGCGGGCCGCCGGGGTAAAGGTGCGGGAACGACTTCCCGACAATGTGCTGGCCGAAGCGGATCAGATCGTCAATGTGGATCTCACGCCGGAGGACCTCCAGGTCCGCTTGCGTGAAGGGAAGGTCTACCCGGCCGAAAGGATCGGGACCGCGCTTTCGAACTTCTTCCAGGCCTCGCATCTGGAGAACCTCCGGGAGCTGACCCTCCGGGAGATGGCCGCCCAGATCGATCAGCACCGGCACGAAACCCCGGAGGAGGCGGGAGGCGTAACGCCGGACCAGGTGTTGGTCTGCCTGAGTTCCCAGGGGCCCAACAGCGAGAAGCTGCTCCGGTACGCCTCACGGCTGGCCGGGAAGCTCAACCGGAACTGGTATGCCATCTATGTGCAGACGCCGGCGGAGGAAGCCACGGTGATCGACAGCCGGACCCAGCGGTTGCTCTCCGGCACGCTGACCCTGGCCAAGGAGCTCGGCGCGATGGTCTTCACCTACAAGGGGGAGGATATCGTCGCCACCATCCTCCGTTTTGTCCATGAATACCGGGTCGGACATATCGTTCTGGGATCTCCCGCGCCCATCCCCTTCTGGAAACGAATCATCGGCCGCAGGAGCATCCCGGAGAGGCTGATTGCGGAGAGCCGGGGGATGACCATCGTCGTTCTGGATACCCGGCATTACGAACCGAGTACATTTCAGCAGACGCCGGCGGAAACTGTGCAGATTCCGCCGGCAATCGAGAAGGCGTCCCCCCCGCCGCAGACCCGGCAGCTTACGCTCAGTTCTATGCTGGATGCCTCCAAGATCGTCATCTGGATCGAGCCGGTCGACAAGGAGAAGGTTCTCGCTGCGTTGGTTTGGACCGTCACGACCGACGCAGGTCTTCGGGACGAAGCCTTGCGGGCCATCCGGAAGCGCGAGGCCGAGGGGAGCACCTTTTTCAACGAGGGGGTGTCCTTCCCCCATGCTCGGATCGTGGGTCTCGAAAATCCGCTGGTCTCCCTGGGGCTGACGAGGGGCGGCGTCCCGGATGCCGCCGTGGAGAAGCCGGTGGAGTACGTCTTTTTGAGCCTGTCGCCTTTCGAGAAACCGGAGATTCAGGTGCAGCTTCTTGCCCTCGCTGCCCGCGCCCTCCAGAATCGTCTCCTCTCCCGGTCCCTGCAATCGGCCGCCGACGCCCGGGAGGTGTATGCCGCCTTGCGAACCTGGGAGGAGTCATCCCCGACAGGCCGAGAATCGCCACCCGACTCACACGACAGGATCATCGACACTGGACAAACAATATAGTATTAGTCAGGCGGGAGAGGTTTGTCCATGGGTGAAATCAATCTCAGCAGGACGGACCTCGCGTCCGGGGAGGAACAATGATTGCGGAAGGATCGGGCGTAAGGGAACTGAAAGGGAGGACCCCGCAAACGGAGGGGCTTCAGGAGAGGACATCGTGAATTTATTACTGCAAATTGGTACGGCGGTCTCGCGGCGCTTGACGCCGCCGCGGATCTTCATCCTCAGTTTTGCCCTGTCGATCCTGATCGGGGCGATCCTCCTCCAACTCCCCTTCGCTTCGGGCCGGGGCCGCCTGAGCTTTGTGGACGCCCTCTTCTCCTCGGCCTCCGCGGTCTGCGTGACGGGCCTGGCCGTTATCGATATCGGGAAGGACCTCTCTTTCGCCGGCCAGATCCTGACGCTTGTCCTCTTACAGATCGGGGGCTTAGGGATCATTACCTTTTCCGTCGTCCTCTTCGGCCTGATGGGGAGGGGGATCTCCTTCAAGGGGCGGGAGATCATGCAGAGCACGTTCCTCCATACACCGAGCCGCAACTTCATCGTGGTCGTCAAGGGGGTTCTCATGCTCACCTTCATCAGCGAATCCTTGGGGACGGCGCTCCTGTTCATCCGTTTTGCGCAGGATTTTCCGCCCGCGACGGCCTTCTTCCATGCGCTTTACAACGCCGTATCGGCCTATAACAACTGCGGCTACTCCCTCTTTTCGAACAGCCTGATCTCCTACCGGGGGGATTGGCTGGTCAACCTGACCGTGATGGGGCTGATCGTCCTCGGAGGGATCGGCTTCATCGTCCAGCATGAGGTGATCGCCCGACTCCGGGGCTTGCAGAAGAGGCTCTCCCTGCACACGAAGATCGTTCTTCTGACCACCGGCGTCCTGATCCTTGCGGGGGCGGTTTTCTTCTATCTGTTCGAGGCGGACCAAATCCTGAAGGGCGTTTCCGGCCCGACGCAGTTCCTGGATTCCCTCTTCCAGTCGATTACGCCGCGGACCGCCGGGTTCAACACGGTGGCGATCGACCGGCTGACCAATGGGACCATTCTGGTCATGATCATCCTCATGTTCGTCGGCGCCTCGCCCGGTTCGACCGGCGGCGGGATCAAGACGACGAGCTTCACGCTCCTGCTCCTGATGATCTGGAACCGGATGAAGGGACGTTACCATGTGAACGTTTTCAACCGTCGGATCCCGCGGGAGATCATCGGCCGGACGATTGCGATCATCTTCGCATCGGCCTTTTCGGTCGTTCTGATCACCTCGGTTCTGCTGCTTTTCGGCGGTGGGGCGGCGGTTCCCCCGGAACAGAGCCGCCATTTTTTCGTGGAGTATCTGTTCGAGACGGTCTCCGCCTTCGGCACCGTGGGACTCTCCATGGGGATTACGCCGAAATTGAACGATATCCAGAAACTGGCCATCGTCCTGATGATGTTCGCAGGCCGGGTGGGACCGTTGGCGCTCGCCTTTTCCTGGTCCGCCGTGGGGAAAAAGGAAATCAAATACGCGGAAGAGTCGGTCATGGTGGGTTAGCGACTCAGATGGAGGTTTGAACCATGCAGAAGCGGGTGGTTGTCATCGGGTTGGGGATCTTCGGCTTCAACATCGTCCGGGAACTCTATGCGGGCGGTTTCGAGGTGATCGCCGTTGACAAGAACAAGGAAGCGGTCCAGCGGGTGCGGGACTGCTCGACGAAGGCGATCCAGGCCGATGGGACGGACAAGGAGATCATGGAGGCGATCGGCATCCAGCAAGACGATGTCGTGATCATCTCCTTCGGGGAGGACCTGGCGGCGGCGACGCTGACGACGCTCCACCTGAAGCAGATGAAGGTTAAAACGATTATCGTCAAGGCCCCCAATGAGGAGCACAAGCTGATTCTCGAGAAGGTCGGGGCGACGGAGGTGATGATCCCGGAAAAGGAGATCGCCCACAAGGTGGCCAAGAGCCTCATCTCCCCCAACGTCCTCGATTATCTGCCCCTCTCGGACGATTACATGATCTCGGAAATAGCCCCGCCCAACAGCTTTCTCGGCAAGTCCATCGCCCAACTCCAGCTTCGGAGCCGGTATCACGTCGAGGTGATCGCGATCCGGGACATCGTTTCCGACAAGACCAACATGGTTCCCGGAGCGGACTTCGTCATCAAGGACGGGGATGTGCTCGTCGTCCTCGGCAAGGAGAAGGATACCCAACAGATCCAGTAGATTTTCCCCGGGTCTTTATTCCAGAATGATCGTGGCATCGACCGCCATGGCCCCCTTTTCCCCGCAGATCAGGGCGTTGATGTCGATCTCCCGGATCCTGAGCCGTTACATTATTTCATCAGGCCCGGCAGAAACAGCGCGATCTGCGGAAAGAGGATCAGGAGCAGCGCCGTCAGGAATAACGCAATCATCATGTGCATGGCACCCCGGAAGATCACCTGGAGCGGGACGTCCCGCGCGACGCCGGCGACGACATAGACGTTGATCCCCACCGGCGGGGTGATGACCCCCATCTCCGCGACGAGAACGATCACGACGCCGAACCAGATGGGGTCGTAGCCGAGGGTGGTGACCACCGGATAGAAGACGGGGATGGTCAGCATGATCATCGCGAGGGAATCCATCAGGCAGCCGAGCAGGAGGTAGACGAGGATGACCAGGCCGATGATGAGAAAGGGCGGCCATTTCAATCCCGCCACCCAGGCGCCGATCCCCGCCGGGATGGTTGTCACGGCGAGGAAGTGGCCGAAGACGGTCGCCCCGGCAACGATGACGAGGATCATGCAGGAGATCCGGGTGGTCTCGTTGAGGGAGCGGGCGGAGCCCTGCCAGGAGAGGTGCCCGCCGATCAGCGCGATGACGATCGTGCCGCAGGCC
>JAPLJW010000160.1 GCA_026388365.1 Deltaproteobacteria bacterium
CCAGCGCCGTTTCCAAAAGCATCGAGGAGTTCACGCCCGAGCAGGAGTATTACATCGGCCGGTCCGTGGCGGCGGTCATCCTGAGCAAGTATCCGCCCCATACGAACCAGTTCGCCAACGAATATTTGAATCTCCTTGGCCAGACCCTGGCCCAGGTCTCGGACATGCCGGAGATTTTCCGCGGTTACCGGTTTCTCGTTCTGAGCTCCGACGAGATCAATGCCTTCGCCACGCCGGGCGGGCATATCTTCGTCACCCGGGGGCTCCTCCGCTGCTGCCGGAATGAAGACGCCGTCGCCGCCGTACTGGCCCATGAGATCGGACACATCCAGCTCAAACATGGGATACAGTCCATCAAGAAGGCGCGGATCACCGACGCCCTGACCACGATTGCCGCAGAAAGCGCCAGGACGCTTGCGCCGAAAGAGGTTGCCATGCTCACGAAGACCTTTGGCGGCGCCATCATGGATATTACCTCGACCCTGATCAACAACGGCTACTCCCGTGCTTTTGAATACGAGGCCGACAATGCCGCGCAGACCATTCTCAAACGCCTGGGTTACGACCCGAACGGGTTGGTGGAGATGCTCATGCTTATGGGGAAAAACCTGAAACCCGGGGCGGCCGGTTTCGCCAAGACCCATCCCGCGCCGCAGGACCGGATCGATGAGATCCAGCGGAAACGGGGCGGCAAATACTCCGAGGTGCAAACCCCCAAGGCGCGGCAGGCCCGCTTTATGAAGGCCGTCGGGAACATCTAAATCATGAACGCCCTCTCGCCGGCAATCAAAAAACTGCTTCAGGGGCTCTTGGCCGCCTTGATCGGGTCTGCGGTGGCCCTGATCCTCTGGTCGCCGGGTTGGCTCGACAACTGGGAGGCGAGAACCTGGGATTGGCGGGTCAGGCTTCTGGCCAAACCGGGCAAGGCCACGGAGAAGATCCATCTCATCCTGCTCGATCAGAACAGCCTGGATTGGGGAAGCCAGGAAAACGGCCTGCCCTGGCCCTGGCCCCGGGAGATTTACAGCGCCGTCATCAGCTTCTGCAAAAGAAACGGGGTCAAGGCCCTGGCTTTCGATGTCCTTTACACCGAGCCCTCCAAATACGGGGTGGACGACGATCGGTCCTTCGGGGCAGCCGTCGCCGATTTCGGCGGTTTTGTCGGCGCCGTATTCGTGAGCCAGACCACGGGCAGCGAACGGAAGTGGCCCGGCGCCGTTCCGGAGCCGAAATTCCGCATCGGCGGCCTGGAAAAATGGCTGGCCGGGACCGGGGCCGGGGGCATCGCCTTTCCCCGCGCGGCCTTTCCCGTCCCCGAGATCGCCGCAGGCGCCTCCGTGCTGGCGAATGTGCATCTCGATCCCGATCCGGACAGCGTCTATCGCCGGGTCAAGATCTTCAGCGTCTTCGATGGGAAAATCCTGCCCTCGCTCGGCTTCGGCGCTTATCTGGCGGCCAGTCCGGATGCCGCCCTGAACATCGTTCCCGGCGCTTTTTCGATAGGCGGCCGGAAGGTATCCATCGATGGCGAAGGCAGCTCGATCCTGAATTTCCGGGGACCTTCCGGAACGCACAGGGCATACAGCGCCGCTTCCATCATCCAGAGCGAACTGCGCATCCGCAACGGCGAGCCGCCGACGATCAAGGACACGGAGGCCTTCCGGGACAGTTATGTCTTTTTCGGCATGTCCGCACCCGGCCTGTTCGATCTGCGTCCCTCTCCCGTGTCCGGCGTCTACCCGGGCGTTGAAATTCATGCCACCATCCTGGACAACCTGCTTTCCAACGACTTCATCCGGGCGGTGCCGGTTTCCATTTTGGCGGTCCTTACGCTCCTGATGGCGCTGATGGCCGGGGTAGGCACGTCCTATGTTTCCGGCATATTCAAGAGCGTCACGGTATATGCGGCTTCCATGATCCTGCCGGTTGCGGTCTGCCTGATCACCTATACCCGGGGTTTCTGGCTTCCCCTGATCGTTCAGGAGGTGGGCGTAACCATCACGCTGTTCAGCGCCGGGCTGATCTACTATTCCACGGAGGGGAGGCAGAAGCTCTTCATCAAGAACGCCTTCAAACAGTATTTGAGCCCCGCGGTCATCGAAGAACTCATCCAGCATCCGGAGCGCCTGAAGCTGGGCGGGGAGAGGCGGGAGCTGTCCATCTTCTTCTCGGACCTGGAAGGCTTCACCAGCATCTCGGAGGGGCTGGAGCCGGAAGCGCTGACGGCCCTCCTCAATGAATATCTCACGGCGATGACGGATATCATCCAGGAGGAGGGCGGGACCGTTGATAAGTATGAGGGCGATGCCATTATCGCCTTCTGGAATGCGCCTCTGCAGCAGGCCGATCATGCCGGGCACAGCGTGCGCGCGGCCATGCGCTGCCAGGCGAAACTAACGGAGATGAGACCGTCCATCCGGGAGCGGATCGGCAGGGACCTCCGCATGCGGATCGGGATCAACAGCGGGCCGGCGGTGGTTGGAAATCTGGGTTCCCACTCCCGTTTCGACTATTCGATGCTGGGCGACGCCGTGAACCTGGCCGCGCGCCTGGAGGGGATCAACAAGCAGTTCGGAACCTACACCATCATCTCCGAGGCCACGCTCAAGCGAATGGAAGAGGCGTTCCCCGTCCGCGAACTCTCCCGGGTCGCCGTCGTCGGCCGCAAAGATCCGGTCAGGATCTACGAACCCATTTTCCCTGAGGAATTTGCAGTCCGGGAAAAGGAGCTGGCGCTGTTCGCCGAGGGCCTCGCGGCCTTCTACAGTGGGCAATTTGCTGCTGCGGAAGGGATCTTCGCCGGCCTCAAGGACAGGGATCCTGTGGCAGCTGCCTATGCCGGGAAATGTCGTTCCCTGCTCGATCATCCGCCTGAGGACTGGGGCGGAGTGTGGGTCGTGACCAGCAAATAATGTTCTGGAATCGCTCCCCTTTTCCCTATCCTTTCCTCTTCAACCTTGCGAGGACCATCCGGGCCGCCGTCAATCCATATCCGCCGCTTCGCCGCAACTCCGGCAGCGCTTCGCCCCCCGGAAGAGGGCGTTTCCGCAGCGGGGGCAATGATAGCGCTTCTCCTCCGCCTCCATCCACTGATCGGTTCCCAGCTCCCGCCAGGCGGGAATGGAGCGGAGGATGACCCGTTTGCCGACGGGGAAGGGGAAGGCCTCGATGTGCCCGCAGGGGAAATCGGCGCACTGGTGGCAGCCAGCGATTCCCTTTCCGGCGGTGCAGGCCTTGATCGGGCAGACGCGGCAGTAGAGAAAGACGTCATCCGAAAGACAGCCCTTGCAATGGAGATCGTCCATGCCGACGCCGTAGAGGCCGGTCAG
>JAPLJW010000187.1 GCA_026388365.1 Deltaproteobacteria bacterium
ACGACGATCCTCTCGATGACCGCCCTGGCGGGCCCCGACGCCTGGAAGGACGTGAAACCGGAGCATTACGCCAGGGCCAAAGAGGCCTTCGCCCGGGCGATGATCGACCAGTTCGGCCGGGCCCTGAACTGTTCGCTTTGGGAGCACATCGAGGAGGTCGAGATCGCCGCGCCGCCGACCTTCGCCCGCTATACGGGGGCCTTCAAGGGAACGATCTACGCCTACGAGCAGGATCCCTGGGACTCGGTCGTGTCGCGGGCCCTTGCCCTCCCCCAGGAGCGGTTCATCCGGGGGCTGGATTTCGTCGGCGGTGCGGCGCCGATGGGCGGCGGTTACGAATCGACGCTTCTGTCGGGCCGGACGGCGGCCCAGATGGTCCTCGCGCGGCTGAAACGGAAAGAATAAGGAGGGCGTCATGGCGGAAAAATTCATCAGTCTGAGAAACCTGCAATTCCTGCTTTACGAACAACTCGACGCGGCGGCGCTGACGAAGTATCCCTGTTTCGCCGACCACGGCAAAGAGACCTTCGACATGGTCCTGGAGACGGCCATGCGGATGAGCCGGGGGATGCTTTTCCCCGTCCTAAGAGAGATGGACAAGAATCCGCCGGAGTTCCGGGACGGGAAGGTCTTCGTCCACCCGGTCGCGGCGCAGATCATGAAGGCCTGCGGCGAAGGGGGCTGGATCGGCGCCCAGGCCCCGTATGAGCAGGGCGGCCAGCAGATCCCGACCACGATCATGACCGCCTTCCGGGGAATCTTTGCGGCGGCGAACTACTCCGCCTACGCCTACCCCTTCCTCACCGCCGGCGCGGCCCATCTGATTCTCTCCTTCGGCGCGAGGGAACTCGTCGAGACCTACGTCCCGAAGATGTTCGCCGGGGCCTGGCAGGGGACGATGGCCCTCACGGAGCCCCAGGCGGGCTCGTCGCTCACCGATCTCGCGACGACGGCTATACCAACGACGGAGGGCTGTTATAAAATCAAGGGGCAGAAGATCTTCATCTCCTGCGCCGACTACGAATCGACGGAAAACGTGATCCACCTCCTGCTGGCCCGGATCGAAGGGGCGCCCCCCGGCGTGAAGGGAATCTCGCTCTTCGTCGTCCCGAAGAAGCGCCCGGACGGCCGGGGCGGCCTCGCCGGGAACGACATCGCCTGCATCGGGATCTACCACAAGCTCGGCTACCGCGGCGCGCCGATCACGCAGCTTGCCTTCGGCGACAACGACGACTGCCGGGGCCGGCTCGTCGGCGAGCCGCACAAGGGTCTCCGCTATATGTTCCAGATGATGAACGAGGCGCGGGTCGAGGTGGGGATGGGGGCGGCGGCGATCGCGTCGGCCGCCTACTACGCCTCCCTCGAATACGCAAGACAGCGCCCGCAGGGGCGGCCCGTCACCGGAAAGGATCCGCTGGCGCCGCAGGTTCCGATCATCGAACATGCCGATGTGAAACGGATGCTCCTCTTCCAGCGGGCCGTCGTCGAGGGCTCGCTCGCCCTCATCTTCCAGTGTTCGCTTTACGTGGACCTCGCCCTCGTGACCGAAGGCGAGGAGAAGGAAAAATACGAGCTGCTGCTCGACCTCCTGACGCCCATCGCCAAGAGCTACCCGTCGGAGATGGGGATTCTGTCGGTCAGCCAGGGGCTCCAATGCCTGGGCGGCTATGGCTACTGCGACGAGTTCCCGCTGGAGCAGTATTACCGCGACATCCGGATCCACCCGATCCACGAGGGGACAACGGGAATCCAGGGGATGGACCTCCTGGGCCGCAAGGCGGTCATGAAAAACGGGAAGGCCCTCTTCCTCTACCTAAGCGAGGTCGAGAAGGCCGTCGCCGCCGGCCGGTCACGCCCCGAATGCGCCCCCTGCGCGGAAGCCCTCGCCGGGGCGGTGGAGGTCCTCAAGGATGTCACCGCGTCGCTGACGGGCCTTGCAATGAAGGGCGAAATCGCGCTCTTCCTCGCCGACGCGACGCTCTACCTCGAACTCTTCGGGATTGTGGCTATCGGCTGGCAGTGGCTGCTCCAGGCCGTCACGGCGGAAAAGGCCCTCGAGGCAAATCCCGACGCGGCCGACGCCGATTTCTACCGGGGGAAGATCCAAACCTGCCGCTACTTCTTCGCCTACGAGCTGCCGAAGATCCGGGGCCTCGCCGCCCGGCTGAAGGAAAGCGGCGACGGGCTCACGGTGCAGATGAAACCGGAGTGGTTCGAGTGACCTCGTCGCCCGGCGTGGGTGTAACGAAAACATTTATTGCCGATTGGGCGGCCGCATAGTATGTTATTGGATCTGGTCAACAAAGACTTAAGGAGTGGAAATCACCGGCAGAAAAAACCACGGGGTACACGATTGCCATAATCATCGCCGCGATCGTTATTTTTGTCGTGATAGGCGCCGTCTCACGCGTTTTTATTTCCTGACATCCGCTGAATATGACGATGCTATAGGGGGATTGAAACCCGTCATCGGGACGGGTGCGGTGGCCGTTGCGCCGGTCATCATCGACCACCAAGGACTTTGCCATCACAAGCGACGGCATACCGGAAGCAATGGGCGCAGGAGGCATGGGGAATATTTTTGAAATAGAGGCAATTGCAAAACTCAAAAAAAGGTGTCACCCCCGCGAAAGCGGGGGTCCAGAAGTTCTTGAAAAGAATGGATTCCCGCTTTCGCGGGAATGACAATCTCGGATTTTTGCAATTGGCTCAATAGTGAAGAATATTCCAAAGGGACCGTATGGAAAAGAGGAGCAATACAGGAGGGAAAATGGAAAAAGCGGCCATGAAACGGGTTGAGAAGATGGCGGTCGAGCACGGTTTGAAAGACTTTAAATGGATCCGTCCCGACGCGATATTGCTCGGGGAATGGGTGAGAATGAAATGTAACTTCGGCTGCCCGGGTTATGGAAAGAGAAAAAGCTGTCCTCCCCGACTCCCCCCGGTTGAGGAATGCCGGACATTTTTCCGGGAATATCAGCACGGCCTCTTTTTTCATTTCCCCATAAAGTTTAAGGACCCGGAAATGCTGCACCCCTGGTCACGGGAAGTGAACCAAAAGATGCTCGACCTGGAGAGATCGGTTTTCCTCTCCGGGTACCAGAAGGCTTTTGTCTTTCCCCAGGCCCCCTGCCGCTTGTGCAAGAAGTGCGCGGGGACTGCGGAGGACTGCCGCCAGCCTTACCTGTCCCGTCCCTCGCTGGAGGCTTTCGGAGTCGATGTCTATGGCACCGCCCGGAAATTCGGGTACCCGATTCAGGTGGTGAAAGACTTCCACGACGAGATCAACCGGTACGGACTCCTGTTGGTGGAATAGGAAAGAGAAGGCCGAACCGGCCATGCCAAAATTCGATTGACACACAAGAATGTGCTCCATATACTCCCGCCGTGAAAAAGCAATGCCTGATCCATCAAGCGATCCGCTCCGGATCGCGCGCGTGAGCGCCGTTTCCCGATCCCTCGTCCTGCCCGTCGCGGCGACGCTCGCCGTGCAGACCTTCGTCGCGCTGGCGGTGTACTGCGCGCCGGTCATGGCGCCGGTGGTCGGGCCGGCGCTGGGCTTGCCGCCCGCGCATGTCGGCTATTACATCGCGGTGGTCTACCTCGGCAGCATGCTCGGCTCGGTCACCGGGGGCGGCTGGGTGGCGCGCTGGGGAGCGATCCGCGTGAGCCAACTGGGTCTCGCGCTGTGCCTGGCCGGGCTCGTGTTCGGTGCGAGCGGCTTCATTCCGCTGGTGCTCCTCGGCGGGCTGTTCGTCGGCCTGGGTTACGGCCCCTCGACGCCGGCCAGCTCGCACATCCTGGTGCGCGCGTCGCCGCCGCGCCTGATCGCATTCGTATTCTCGCTCAAGCAAACCGGGGTGCCGGTGGGCTGCGCGATTGCCGGCGCCGTGGTGCCGGCGCTGGTGCTCGCGACCGGCTGGCAGGCGGCGGCGATCACGATCGGGGTCGCATGTTTTGCGCTCGCCGTCGTGATCGAGCCGACGCGTACGCGCTTCGACCGCGAACTCGATCCGCAGGCGCGTGTTTCATTTGCGTCGATGTTCGCGCCGCTCGGCCTGGTGAAAAACCCGCGCCTGGCGGAGATGGCGGTCGCCTCGTTCATCTACTGCGGCGTCCAGATCACGCTGCTCACCTATCTGGTCACGTTCCTCACTGAAACTTTCGCGACGTCGCTGGTGCTCGCGGGGATGGTGATGGCGGTTTCCCAACTGGCGAGCGTGATAGGGCGGATCGCCTGGGGCGTGGTCGCGGACCGGCTGCTCACGCGGCGCACCATGCTCGGCCTGCTCGGCATCGGCATGGGGATCAGCGCGCTCGCGCCGCTGGCCGCAAGCGCCGCGTGGCCCATATGGCTGCTGTTCGCTTATGCCGCGGTGTTCGGCGCGACCGCGGTGGGCTGGAACGGGGTCTTTCTTGCGGAGGTCGCGCGGCTCGCGCCGAAGGACAAGACCAGCGAAGCCACCGGCGCCTGCCTGTTCTTCACCTATCTCGGCTCGGTGTGCGCGCCGCCGCTGTTCAATCTCGCGATTTCGATCGCCGGAGGCTATGCGGGCGCGTACGCGGTCTTCGGCGTTCCGGCTCTGCTGGTCGGGGCGTGGCTGCTGGTGCGGCGGGGGTAGCGCCTATGGTCCGCGACGTCGTGCTGTCCAGGGCCTATGGATGCCGGGCGGCGGTGAGGGGTAAATGGAAGGAGGAACCATGGAAACGCAGAAGGGGGAATGGCGGGCGCTCGGGATCACCGTTTTGATGGTTGGATTGTCCGTGGCCCTGATGGCCTTGCCGACGCCTGCCGGTCTCTCCGTGGCGGGACAGCGCGTGCTGGCCGTGGCCGTTATGGCGATCGGCCTGTGGTGCACCGATGCGATCCCGGCCGCCGTGACCGGGATCCTGCTGGTCATCGCGCTCGTGCTCTCCGGGGGCGTCGCGGGGTTCCCGGAAGCGCTGGTGGGTTTCGCCGAACCGGTGGCCTACTTTCTCGTCGGCGTCCTGACCATCGGCCTGGCGGTATTGCGGAGCGGTCTGGCCGAGCGGGTGGCGCGTTTCTTTCTCCGTCATAGCCGGGGGCGCTCGCGGGCCCTTTACCTGCAAATGCTGCTCTCCTTCCCGCTGCTCACGATTCTCCTCCCCTCCGCGACAACCCGCACGGGCATCCTCGTTTTTGTCTATGAGCAGGCGCTGGATCTCGGCCATGTGCCCCGGGGCGCGCCGCTCGCCAAGGCGATCATGCTGGCGCTCAGCTCCATCAACCGGCTCGCCTCCACCGTCCTGCTGACCGGAGGAATCACCCCGGTTCTGGCCGCCTCTCTGATCGGCGGAATCTCCTGGGGCCGCTGGCTGGCGCTCATGTGCGTGCCCTACGGCATCCTGCTCGTCGTCGGCGCCGTCCTGATCTATCTGCTCCACCGCAAGGGGTTCAACGCGCCGCTTTCACCGCTGCCGACCACCGAGCCGAAACCCCTGTCCGGAAAGGAGATCCGGACGCTTGCGATCACCCTCGGCGCTTCGCTGCTGTGGCTTACGGATGCATGGCATCACTGGAATCCCGCCCTGCCGGCGATCCTCGCCTGGGCCTGCCTGCTGACACCGGGGATCGGGGTGCTCTCCTGGAAGGAGTTCGAAACGGGTTTCGGCTGGGCCAATTTTTTCGTGATCGCCTCCTCGCTGTCGCTGGCCCGCGCGCTCGCCAGCAGCGGCGCCGGCGTCTGGATCGCCGAGACCATCGTGCGCGGGATGCCGGAATTTTCGCAACAGCCCATTCTGGTCGTGGTCGTGCTGCTCCTGGCCGCCGCACTGCTCCGCCTGCTGATCCCCAACATCGCCGGTTTTCTGGCAACGACCATCCCGATCGCGATGTCGATCGGCGCGGCAACGGGGCTCAACCCCGTCATCTGCGGTCTTTCGGTGATGATTGCCGGCGACGCCGTCCTGTACTATCCGGCGCAGAGCGCCTCGTCCCTGGTGGTCTATGAGCGGGGCCATCTCACGGCGGCGGAAATTTTCCGTTTCGGGTTGTGGATGACCCTTGCCGCCTATCTGGTGGTGCTGTTCGTTGCCCTGCCGTATTGGCAGGCCATCGGCGATCCACTGCGCCTCCTTCCCCGCGGATGACCTCACCCGACAGGAACGACTTCGTAATGGGCCGGAAAAGATGCTCTTGTAACAAGGCGCGCGCATTCCCGCGCAGGCGGGAATTCAGAAGGTCTTGAAAGGACATTCCTGCGCCTGTCCCCGACCTGGATCCGGGATTCGCAGAAATGACGATTTGCCGCCACACCCGCTTTTGTCTCCGAAAGAACGCCCATCTGCTGATATGCGGGCGGCATCCTGAAGAGGGAGCGACCCGGGGAACCGAGAGATGCCCGGTCCTTTCGGATCCGGCTGCTCAGGAGGCGAAGGCCTCGTCGGCGATCTCCATCATGGAAAGGTCTCCGCTCTTGATCGCCTTGGCCGCCGCATCCACCTCGGGCAGCACGTGCTTGATGAAGTACCGGGCCGAGGCGACCTTCCCCTCGTAGAAGGCCCGATCGGCGCCGCCGCCGTCCGGGGCGGCGAGCTTTTCCTGCGCCACGCCCGCCTGCCAGAGGAGCATCCACGCCATGACGACCTGCCCCATGAGCATCAGGAAAGGGGTGGCGTTCACCACGGGGATCATGAACTTCCCCGCCTTCCCGCTCGCGGCGAAGAGCATCGCAACCTCGGCCAGCGTGTTCATCGCGGTCTGGACGTCGGGGGCCAGATCCGGCAGGACCGCCTGATATTTGCCGACCGTCCCGCCCATCTCGCCCAGCAGGGTCATGAAATACATCCCCCTTTTCAGGCCGAGCTTGCGGCCCACCAGGTCGAGCGCCTGGATGCCGTTGGCCCCCTCGTAGATGGAGCAGATCTTCTCGTCGCGTAGGAATTGCTCCACCGGGTATTCGGAGCAGTAGCCGTACCCGCCGTAGATCTGGATCGCCGTCTCCGTCACCCGGAAGCCCATGTCGGAGCAGTAGGCCTTGCAGATCGGGGTGAGGACCTCCAGAAAGCCGTTCCATTTCTCCTGCTCCGCTTCGTCCGCAGCCGCCCGGATCCGATCCCCGCAAAGGGCGCAGAAATAGAGCAGTGCGCGGAAGCCGTCCGTGTGCGCCTTCATCCAGAGGAGCATCCGCCGCACGTCGGGGTGCCGGATGATCGGCACCCGGGGGGCTTCGGGGTTTTTCATCTCCTCGAGCGACGAGCCCTGGAGACGCTCCCTGGCGTACTTCAGCGCGTGGAGGTAGGCGATGGAGGCGCTGGAGAGGGACTGGAGCCCCACGCCGATCCGGGCCTCGTTCATCATCTGAAACATCACCTTCATCCCCTGGCGCTCCATGCCCAGGATCTCCGCGTAGCAGTCGCCGTTGTCCCCCAGGTTCATCACACAGGTGGCCGAACCGTGGAGCCCCATCTTCTCCTCGATCTTTCCGATCGCGTAGTCGTTGCGTTTACCCAGCGTCCCGTCGTCATGGACGAGGTACTTGGGAACGAGGAAGATCGAGATCCCGCCCGTTCCGGGAGGATCCCCCTCGATCCGGGCGAGGACCGGGTGGATGATGTTTTCCATCAGGTCGCTGTCCGCCGCCGTGATGAACTGCTTCGTCCCCTGGAGGCGGAACGTCCCGTCGGGCTGCCGGAAGGCCCGGGTTTTGAGATTCCCGACGTCGGTGCCGGCCCCCGGCTCCGTCAGCGCCATCGTCCCGCCCCAGACGGCCTCCTGCATCTTCGGAAGGTATCGCTTTTTCTGCGCCTCGGTTCCGTACACCTCGATCAGGTGGGCGGCCCCTTCGGTCAGCGTGAAGTAGATCAAGAAGCCGGGGTTGTGGATGAACCACTCCTTGGCTGCCGCGGTCACGACGTGAGGAAAGCCCTGGCCTCCCTCCGCCGCTTCGACGCTCATCGTTGCCCAGCCCCCTCCCCGGTAGAGTTCCGCGGGGCGGTGATAGCATTTCGGGACTTTGACATTCCCGTCCTCCAGGCGGCACCCCGCCCGGTCCCCCTCGGCGAGGCAGGGAAAGATGACGTCCGTGGCGAATTTTTCCGCCTCGTTCAGGGCCATGTCGAACATGTCCCGTGAAAAGTCGGCATAGAGCGGCGCCTTGCAGAGTTCCTCGACGTTCAGCATCTCATAAAGCACGAATTTCTGATCCCTCGGATCGATGATCAAGCTGGCCATAACCGTAACTCCTTTCTTTAGCGGGTTGCAATCAACCGTCGCGGGTCACAGGTGCACCCCGACCGATTTTTTCAACATGCGGTTAGCCGCATCCCTCATCTCGTCCCAAGCTTGTCGAAGGACGGTTCCCCGGACGGAAGGCTGACCCTGCGTTCATTTGGGGGTCACCGCCCCTTGAAGGCCGGCTGCCGCTTCTCCAGGAAGGCCGCGACGGCCTCCATCATGTCCTCGTTGGGAATGAGCGCGGCGTTCTTCTGGGCGACGTAGGCGAGCCCCGGGTGGATGCCGTTGTCGCGGCCGTGGAGGATCGTATCCTTCACCCCCTGGACGGCGAGCGGCGGGAGACCGGCGATCCCGTCGGCGAGCCGCTTTGCCTCCGCGAGGAGGTCCTCCCGGTCCTCGCAAAGGTGGGTGATGAACCCCATCTTCAGGGCCTCCTCCGCGGTGAAGTCCCGGCCGGTGAGGGCCAGTTCCCGGCTCCAGCCGTGGCCGATAATCGTCGGCAGGCGCTGGAGGGTCCCGACGTCGGCGACGATCCCGAGCCGCGTTTCCCGGATTGAGAAGACCGCGTCCCGCGAGGCCAGCCGGATGTCGCAGGCGGACAGGAGATCTACCCCGCCGCCGATGCAGGGACCGTGCACCGCGGCGATGACCGGCTTCCGGCAGCGCTCGATCGCGTTCATCCCCGCCTGAAGTCCGAGGATCTTTTTCCGCAGCCATTCCCGGTACGACGCCGAGCCGTCGCCGAGGAGGGATGCCGCGGCGACCAGGTCGAGACCCGCGGTGAACATCTTCCCCTCCGCCCGGATGACAACCGCCCGGACCTCCGGGTCGTCGTCGAAGGCTCCGAAGAGCTCCGCCAGCTCCGCGAAGAATTCCCAGGTCATCGCGTTGCGCTTCTCCGGCCGGTTCAGGATCAGCCAGGTCACGACCCCCTCTTTTTCGATCTTGAAGCTGCTTTCCATGGATTCACCTCAACGAAAAAGTCCCGTCTTCTCGAAATCGTCGATCTCCTCATCCCGGTAGCCGAGGCCGAGGAGAATCTCCCGGGTATGCACCCCCGAGGCGACCCCGGCCGGGCCGTACACCGGCGGTGTGGCCGAATAGCGGATCGGGTGGCCGGGCTGCCGGACCGTCCCGCCACCGGGCAGGTCCACCTCGACGATCATCCCCCGCGCCCGCACCTGTTCGTCGTTCAGGGCCTCCCCGAGCGACAGGACCGGCTCCACGCAGGCGTCCACCTTGGTGAAGAGGGCCATCCATTCGTCCCGCGTCCGCGTTTTGAGCGCCTCTCGAACCTTCTCCTTGACGCGGGGCAGATCCGGAGGGATGACGCCGCCGGCGATCAGGCCGGGCAGGCCGATCGTTTCGCAGAAGGCAGCGAAAAACTGCGGCTCCAGACCGCCGAAGCTGAGATGCTTTCCGTCTTTCGTCTCGTAGAAATCGTATAGCGATCCGCCGTTGAGGACCCCCTCCTCGCAGCAGGTCTCGGTGCCGTCCACCATGTAGGCCGCGGCGGACAGGGCGTTGAAGGCAACGGCGCCGTCGGTCATCGAGACATCGACATGCTGCCCTTGGCCGGTCGCCTGCCGGTGGATCACGGCGGCCAGGATGCCGATCACCGCATGGTTCGACCCCGAGGCGACGTCGGCGATCTGGATCCCCGCGAGACACGGGCCGGTCTCCTTCCGTCCCGAGTAGGAGATGATCCCGGAACGGGCGAGGTAGTTGATGTCGTGGCCCGCCCGGTTCTTCATCGGCCCGGTCTGGCCGTAGCCGGTGAGCGAGCAGTAGATCAGCGCCGGGTTCGCCGTCTTGAGCGATTCATAGTCCAGTCCGAGCTTCCCCATGACGCCGGGGCGGAACTGTTCGATCACGATGTCGTAGCCGGCCACGAGACGCCGGACGATGGCGGCTGCCCGGGGATCCTTGAGGTTGAGCGCCATGCAGCGCTTCCCCCGGCCAAGGTAGGCGAGCGCGCAGGAGAGGTCCGTGCCGGGAAGGAAGGGGGGCAGGAACGCAGCTAAATCCGGCCTTGTGCCGGAAACAATGCGCAGCACGTCCGCCCCGAGGTCCGCGAGCGTCATCGTCGCGTACGGCCCCGGCAGCAGCGTCGTGAAATCGAGGATCTTCAGCCCCTTCAACGGTCCGGCCATTTCATCCCCTCTTTTCTCCAAAATCAACCAAGCTGCTCGTCAATGTGTCTTTACCGGGGCACATTGGAGATTTTTTCGGGCACCATGCCGCCGCAGCGGAGCGCCCGCCGGGAAAACTGTCTGAGCGCGCAGCGCGAGTTTTTTCCCGGCAGCGAAGCGAGCAGCTATGGGGTCGGAAAAAGGTCCGCACCCCGTTGAAGACAATTTGCCGTACCGCCCTCCCTACAGCCCCATGAACCGCGCGGCGATCGTCTTCATGATCTCGTTGGTGCCGGCGAAGATCCGGGTGACGCGGATATCCCGCCAGGCGCGGGCGATCGGGTACTCCTCGCAGTAGCCGTATCCGCCGAAGAGCTGCAGGCAGCGGTCGGCGACGCGCGATGCCATCTCCGTCGTCCAGTACTTCGCCATCGAGACGTCGACAACGATGTTCTTCCCCTCCATGTGGTCGGCGATCAGCTTGTCGACAAAGGTCCGCCCCAGCCGCGCCTCGGTGGCCATCTCGACGATTTCGAACTGGGTGTTCTGGAACTTGCTCAGCGGCCGGCCAAAGGCGGTTCTCTCCTTGCAGTACTGGATCGTGATCTCCAGCATGTACTCGGCTGCCGCCACGGCGCCGATCGCACAGACAAGCCGCTCCTGCGCGAGCTTGATCATGAGCTTCAGGAAGCCCGTCCCCTTGTCGCCGAGGCGGTTCGCCTTCGGAATCCGGCAGTCGGTGAAATAGAGCTCCGCCGTGTCCTGGCTGTGCCAGCCGATTTTCTTGATCTGCTTCCCCTTCTCGAAGCCGGGGGTTCCCGCCTCGACGAGGTAGAGGTCGACCGCGGCATGGGGATTCTCCGCGCCGGGATCGCGGGCGGCGATCACGAGGAGGTCGCAGTTGATCCCGTTGCTGATGAAGGTCTTCTGGCCGTTGAGCACGATCTCGTCGCCCTGTTCCACGGCCGTTGTTTTCATCCCGGCGAGGTCGCTCCCCGCGTTCGGCTCCGTCATCGCGATGGCCGTGATGATGTCGCCGGAGATGCAGCCGGGGAGGTACTTGTGCTTCTGCTCCTCGGAGGCGAAGGCGACGATGTAGGGGACGATGATGTCGCTGTGGAGCGGGGCGGCGAGGCCCGAAGAGTTCGTCCGGGTCATCTCCTCCGTCACGATGACGGAGTAGAGGAAGTCCGCCCCCAGGCCGCCGTACTCCTCGGGGACACATGTCGCGAGGAAACCCTGCTCCCCCATCTTCTTCCAGGCCTCCCGGGGGACGATTCCCGCCTCCTCCCACTCCTCGATGTGGGGGACGATCTCTTTTGCGAGGTAACGCCGGAGCGCATCCCGGAACATCCGGTGTTCATCGGTATATTGCAGAATTTCCATGCTCTTCTCCTCAGTTCTCGTAGCGCCCGACGATGGAGATCGCGCAGACGTTCTGGTGCGGGAAGCCGCCCAGGTTGTGCGTGAGCCCGTAGCGGGGGTTCTTGAGCTGCCGCTCCCCGGCCCTCCCCAGGAGCTGGAGGTACATCTCGTAGATCATCCGGAGGCCGGAGGCCCCGATCGGGTGGCCGAAGCACTTGAGGCCGCC
>JAPLJW010000325.1 GCA_026388365.1 Deltaproteobacteria bacterium
AGGGCGTACATCGCGACCGTCCCAAGAACTGCAATGATCATCGTTTTCAACCACTTTTCGCGTTCGATGATCTTCTGCCAGGCGATCGCGAAGAGGAGCGTCGAGGTGATATAGCCGATGGATTCCATCGCCCAGCCGTAAAGCACCATGAGGACCAGGGATAAAAGCGGCCGATGCCACAGGCGCTTTTCCGCCGGCCCTTCATTTTCCGGTTCTTTTGTCCACTGGAGGATCAGCAGCCAGACGATGCCGAGGACGCACAGGCCCAGCCCGCACAGAAATGGCATAAGACCGGCATCGGGGATATGGATCGAGCCGAGTTTCAGCGTGTGCCATGCGTAATACATGATCCACACGCCCCCCAGGGACGTGATGATCGCCGTAATGCGTTCGGATTTTTTCACAGTTTTTCCTTCCCTCCTTTGCAAAAAACTTGCATTGAGAAACAGGGGGATGGCGCCCCTGTTCCCCGCAGTGCGGGTTACTTTTTGAACACCTCGGGGTTGACAACGAACTGCGGCCGCTTGCCCGAGAGAACATCCACGACGCCCTCCGCCGCCCCGGTCGCCATGCGGATCACGCACTCCTGTGTCAGCGCCGCGCTGTGCGGCGAGAGAATGATGTTTTCCAGTGCGAAAAGCGGGTTGTCCTTCAGCGGCGGCTCCGGGTCATAGACGTCGATTGCTGCCCCCGCGATGACGCCCGACTTGAGCGCCGCGCAGAGTGCATTCTCGCTGACAACCTCCCCCCGGGAGAGGTTGATCAAAAAGGCGGTGGGCTTCATCAGGCGAAGCTTTGCCTCGCTGACGAATCCCCTCGTCTCCGGTGTCAGCGGTGTGTGGAGGGAGACCACGTCCGCCTGCCTGAAGACGTCGTCCATCTGCGCGCAGAGCGTGACGCCAAGTTCCCGCGCCTTTTCCGGCGTGACATAGGGATCATAGGCGATCACCTTCATGTTGTAGGCCACGGACACGCGCCCGGCGACCATCGAACCGACCCTGCCGATTCCGATCAGTCCCAGAGTTTTGCCGTCGAGATCAACGGCCTTGTAGCTGTTGCGGATCTCCCAGCGGCCCTCCCGCGTCGCCCGGTCATAGACGACCGCGCGTTTGGCGAGGGCGCCAATGACGGTCACGGTATGTTCGGCCACCGACGTGGCGTTGGCATTGGGGGTGTTGATGACCACGATTCCCTTTTTGGTTGCCGCCTCGAGATCGATATTGTCCACGCCGACCCCGTGCCGGCCGATGACCTTGAGCTGTTTTGCAGCCTCGATGATCTCCCGCGGGAAGGGGGCGGTCCGGACGACGACGCCTTCCACCCCTTCGATTTCGCGGATGACGGTTGCCACCGACGGGTCGGAGGCCACCCGGACTTCGAACCGGTCGTCGAACACCTGGACGCCGCGTTCGTGGATCGGCTGGACGATCAGGATCTTCTGTTTCATAGCTTAACCTCTGTCTTGATAAAATGGCTTTGGGAGGGCACGCGGATGTCATGCCCCTCCCAAAGACGCATCTTGCCGTATCTTCCTATTTCTTGAGCATACCCATGTCCGCAATGACCTTGCGCAGCTTCTCCCGGTTTTCCGGCGTCATCGGGCCGACGGGCAGGATGGCGGGGCCGGCGTCGATTCCGATCATGGTCAGCGCCTCCTTGATGACGACGGGGAAGGTGCCCAGGCCGAAGGCGGTCCGCAGGGGCGCCAGACGGTACTGGGCTTCAAGCGCCCGCTTGTGATCGCCGACGATGAAGGCCTCGTAAATCTCCACCGGTACGCGCGGATCGACGTTTCCTGTGGCGCAGATCGAACCGGAGGCCCCGTA
>JAPLJW010000335.1 GCA_026388365.1 Deltaproteobacteria bacterium
TAAGATTTTCAAACGCAACTTTGACTGGACGGGAAAGATTTTCCCCTGGTGGGTTCATGCCCAGGACGTTCGCACCGATGAGGATTTAGAAAAACTCAAGGACATCGTATTTGGGAAATGCACAAACTGTCGAAGATGCTCGCTAAATTGCCCAATGGGGGTGGATTTTGCCACGCTCAACCGGATGGCCCGGGGGTTGCTTGTTTCCGTAGGGGTCATGCCGGAGGGCGTCGCCGTCGTCAGCAAAGACCAGTGGGAGGTGGGAAACCAGATGGGGGTTCTGCCGCAGGACTACCTGGAAACCCTCGAATGGCTGTCCGACGAATTGGAAAACGAGTTTAAGGATACCGCGGCCCGGATTCCCATCGATAAGATGGATGCTGATGTCGTTTATGCCATCAATCCCCGGGAGGTGAAATACGATCCCCGGACGATTTCCGATGCGGCCCGCATTTTCTATCTTGCGGGAGAGAATTGGACCATGCCCAGCGAGGGATGGGACATGACCAATTTTGGTCTCTTCTCCGGGGACGATGAGCTGGGCGGGGCGGTAGCTCAGCGAGTCTACGAGAAGGTCATTGAACTGCGGGGAAAAAGGTTGGTATTATCCGAATGCGGGCATGGATACCGCTCGACCCGGTGTGAAGGGCCGAACTGGTTGGGAACCGGAGTGCCGCCCTTTGTCATAGAAAGCTCGGTTCTGACCATGCTCCGTTACATCAAGGAAGGTCGGATTCGGGTCGATAAAGAAAAAAATAGAGCTGCGGTTACTTTCCATGATTCCTGCAACAATGCCCGAAGCTGCGGATTCTACGAGGAACCGCGGGAGCTCTTGAACCTTCTGGTTAACGATTTTCGGGAGATGTATCCGAATCGTGCGGAGAATTTTTGCTGCACGGGCGGGGGAGGGGCGATGTCCATGTCGGAATATACGCCCCAACGCCTGAAATCGGCCATCATTAAGGCTGACCAACTTAAGGCCACAGGCACGAAAGCTGTGGTCACCTCTTGCCACAATTGCGTGGACGGTTTAAGCGATGTGATCCGGCATTATAAACTGGGCATGAAGGTGACGCAACTGGTCAACCTGACGGCCAACGCCCTGGTGATCCCGCAGAAGGTCGTTGTCCCGGTAGAAGCGCTGATCCCGGTTGTAACCTTGCCGCTGCAGGGATTCAAGATTCTGGTCGTGGACGATGAGCCGGATATCCTGACCTTCCTCGCTGCGGTTTTGGAGGATCAGGGAGCTACGGTGATTCAGGCGGCCGATGGCGAGCAGGCGTTGGCGTTGACAATCCAGGAGAAACCTGATTTGGTGACACTCGACCTGTCCATGCCGGGGAAAAATGGCGGATACGTATTTGAAGAGATCCGGAATAATCCGGAGATTGCCTCCACAAAGGTCTGTATCATTACCGGAAAACCGGAGTTGCGGCGGCTCATTTACGAGCGTCCCGTCGCCCCACCGGAGGGGTATCTGGATAAACCGGTCAACGAAGATACCCTGTTGACCAGTATTCGGATGATTCTCGAGCTGAAACATCCTCATGGGAACGCCTGAGGACGATGGGGCGAAGGTATTTGATGATCGATAATCCCTA
>JAPLJW010000085.1 GCA_026388365.1 Deltaproteobacteria bacterium
CCCGGGCTCGACGAAGAGGTCATGGAACGGGCGCCGGCGGCGCTCGCCCCGGCCACCATGTGGATCGCCGCGATCTCGCTTTCCGACTGGATGAAAACGCCGCCCTCCACCTGCCGCAGACGCTCCGACATGTACTCCGGAATTTCGTTCTGCGGGGTGATGGGATAACCCGCATAAAAAAGGCATCCCGCCCGGATGGCGGCCTCCCCGATGATCTTGTTTCCCTGCATCAGTACTTTAATCACGGTAAACCTCGATGGCGATATCCGGACAGGTGATCGCGCACAGGGCGCACCCCGTGCATTCCCCCCCCTCTTCCTTGAAAGAGACCGGCCGGTAACCCCGGGAATTGTATTCCCTGGAGGGGATGATCAGACCTTTTTTACATGCATGGATGCAGAGATGGCATTCCTTGCACAATTCCCTGTCGATGGTGATATATCCTTTCAAATCTTCCGTCTCCTATACAACGAATTTCCACGGGTGCTTTTAATGGCCCGCGATCCCGGATCGCATCATCCCACATCCAGTGACTGGAAAGAATTATTTGTGTTCCTTGCGCATATCCGGGAGAAAGTCAAGTTGAAAATCATGAAGCCGGCGGGGATGCAATTGAAGATTGAATACGGAATCGTTTGAATTTATTTTACGTTTGCCTCTTTCGTAGGGAATTCTGTGACGGCGCGCAGAAAATTCTTGATGGTATTGGTTATATATTTATTCTTGGGATGGATCACAAAGAAGGTTCGATATCGCTTCTCATCGGTAATGCGCAGCACTTTTAAGCGACCTTCTTTGACATCTCTTCTTACAACAGGGCTTGAAATAAT
This sequence comes from Deltaproteobacteria bacterium, assembly GCA_026388365.1. Next base: position 831 of record JAPLJW010000085.1, read on the forward strand.
CGAAATTCCCAGACCTGCCGCCACTGAGCTTTTCAGTGCTTCATTGTCTCCGATCTCCATTGCGGAACGAAGCCGCATTTTTTTTGTTCACGTCTTCGAGGATTTTTGACTATGTACTGACTGAGGGCTGTGTAAGGCAGAGGACCTCAGCAGCCTTTGAAAAGCTCCGGTGTTTCGCTACGTGATAAAAAACATAGAGCTGATGGAGATGCATCGGGGTCCTCACCGAAGGCGTCTTTGTATAACTTCGGATTTGCCGCAAAAAACAACATCAGCGCCCTGCTTCAGCAAAGTTAGTGTTGTGTCCCTGCCAATCCCGCTAGTCGCGCCTGTTATAACACTCCGTTTGCCTGAACGGTGATCCATAAAATCCTCCCTATGCATCCAAGATAAAAAAATTCAGGAATTTGCGGTGTTTAATCCCACAGCTTTTCCGGATACACGCCAGTCTCAATGAGTCGGCGAATGCAAGCCACAACAAAAGGCTTGTCTTCCTTGTAGGTGACGCCAAACCATTTTTCCGGTGTTGCGAGCACGCGCAGGGTGATTTTCCGTTCGTGGATCAGTTCGTCAATGATGGCCGGTATCAGGAACTCGGCCCCGGGGCGGCCGGCGGCCTTTTTCAGAAACAGGGAAAATTTTTCATCGAGGAAACCGAACAAGGTCGGCGTGAATCCGAACATATTCATGGAGGCGATTTCATGGCCCTGGAGCGCCACCCATTGGCCGTGCTCGTTTTCGTAGCGGGCCCCGTCCTCCGTCTTCTCGATCCTGAATCGCTCCACGACGCTGATGAGCATATGATGCGCATCCAGTTCGCAGATGCCGCGTGTAACCGACCCGTGGTCGGAGAGCGTATTCACCAGTCGGAAGCCGACCATGGCATACATATTGGCCCGGGGGGCAAGGTCTTGCAGGTAGCGGGCGATCACCTCATAAGACTGGGCGCCGTAAAAATCATCCGCATTGATGACGGCAAAAGGCTCACTGATTGTGGTCTTGCAACGCAAAATGGCATGCCCCGTGCCCCAGGGTTTGGTGCGGTCCGGCGATACGGAAAATCCCGCCGGGAGATCGGTCCGTTCCTGATACACGTATGCGATGGGAATGCGGTTGACGAAGCGTGCCGAGATGGCCTCCTTGAAATCCTTTTCAATGTCGTGCCGGATAACGAACACCACTTTGCCGAACCCGGCGCGGATGGCGTCGAATACCGAGTATTCGAGCATGATTTCCCTGGAAGGTCCCACCGGCTCAATTTGTTTCAAGCCACCGCACCGACTGCCCACGCCCGCGGCCATGACGACTAAGGTTGGTTTCATGAGATCCTTACTCAACTTTCGTTTACGTTGAACAGCCTGCTATCGTTCTTCTGTCAGGAACGTGTGCAGGTATATCCCGTTCTGAAGAGCTTCTTTTTTTGCCTCGATCACCAGGTTGGCGCCGGATCCGGATAAAAGGCGGAGAGCCTCGCGCACCGGTACGTTGCCAACGTTCAGGGACTCATGGTCGTCGGTTTGGCGCTCCCGGCCGGTGCCCGAATTCTCCGAATGGTTGCTGTGCAGATGAGTGGTGAGCACTTTTCCGGTCGCCAGGATTCGCTGAATGCCCTCCAGGAAGCCGAATCCATACACCGTATCCGCGATCCACAGATGCCCGATGTCCAGGCAGAGCCCTGCCGACGAAATGACTTGAACCGTTTCGATCATGTCGCGGGGAGTCTGGATGAGATAACCTGCGCGTGGATTGAGGTTTTCGACCGCCAGTCCGAGGCCGCGTTCGGCGCATCGTACGCCAAACGGTGCGAGGTTGGCGAGAGTCCGTTCCATGAAAACCCGGTACTGAGGTGTGTCGGCATAGTCGGGGCCGCAGATCGAGCCTTTTTGAACACGGATGTACGGTTCAAATTCTACCGAAGTGAGAAGCTTCTGGCGCAGCGCCTCGTCGGCGGGTATCGCACGGTTTGTCGCATAGCCTGGATGGACCACGACGAAGGAGGCGCCGAATTCTGCCGCGGTTTTGAGCGTTGCATCCAGGTCGCGGTTGCTCCGTTCGATTACCCCGGCGTCATCGCTGGCGGGGTTGGGGAAGAATTCCGTGGATGGGCAGGCCGCATGCACGGAGACCGTCCTTCCGCGCAGTTCCGGCTTCACGGAATCCAGGAAATCCTGTCCCATCGTGTAAGAAAGCTCGAAGAGCGCCTTCCGGCCTGTCTCGGCTTCGAAGCCGGCGATGTATTCGAGTATTTCCTGTTTCGTCTTCAGCCCCGCAAGCGACAGGGCGATCAGGTTGCCCATGTATGGTGCTCCCTATATTGCATATGGGGAAAACGAATTGGGGATCATGGTCCGACCAACAGCCGTCCATGCGAGTACCGCCGCCAATGCCTTGATCTCCTTTTCCGCGTTCGCGATGCCGGTTTCGAAGTTTACGATGACGGGCTGAGCAATGCCTTGCTGCTCCCTCAGATGAAAGATGTGGTGCATGATCTCTACGAACTCCCGGCCGGCTGCATCGGTTGAAGTGAGCGGCCGGTGTAAATCCTCGTACTGCCTCGGACCCTGACGTGCAGGAACGGCAATGTGAAATTCATCGATGAGTCCTATCGTCTCCGCGTTGACAACTTTCTTCACGTAGTCCATGTAGCATTCGGGCGGATATATCCCGTTATTCTTCGCCGAGCACAGGAGGTGGCCAAAGTCTATGAGAAAACGGGCGTCGGAACGCTTCATCACATTCATTATAAAATCAGGGTCGGTGACCATCTCGTACGCGCCGCCCTCATGATAGTCGAGCGTCTCGATAAGGACAGGTCTTGCGTATCCCGCTTTTTCAAGATTTTGCTTGAGTTTCTTTACGTTTTCGATGATCCGTTCGGCCAGGACCGACTCAGGGATCTGCCGGCTTCCCGGAGCCGGCCTGTCGTGATTGCCATTTGCACCCAGGAGGACCTCTTCAACCGACCAGCCAAGATGAACGCTGACATAGGCGGGCCTGAGGGTCTCTACGATTTGATACAATTCACATTCAGGATCGTTGATCACTCCGATCGTGGAGGAATCGGCGAGGTTCATGATACTCATGCCGCCTTTGTGCGCAATCCTCCGCAGGTGGTATGTGACATGGTCTTTTTGGTAGAATGCCGACGCGGTAAATTTTTCCGCTTCAGCAAGGTTGTCGCAGGAAACCTCGATATTGGTCGGGATTTTGACTTGTGAGGTTGTGAAAAGACCTGTCAATACTTTGCGGCCGATTGCAAGAGGCGCGTTTTCCGGTCTTGAAAGATCGGCGGTAAACTCTGTTTCGCGAATGGTATAACTGGGAATGATGTTCGCCCCGTTAAAAATGTCGCCTATCCTTGCAGCTTCTTTCGTGAGGAGGTGCATGTGGCCGTCCAAAATCTTCGCGTCCGCCGTCATGGAATGACTACCCCCAGGCTCTCGAGGTCCGCGGCACACCGCTCCGCCGACTGGAAGAGAAGCGCCTTCATCCCCACCCGCCTTGCCCCCTCGACGTTTCCCGGCCGGTCGTCGATGAAGATGCAGGCCTCCGCGGGCAGGCCGGAGCGCCGGAGCGCCTCCCGGTAGATGCCCGGGTCGGGCTTCATCACGCCCACTTCATAGGAGACCACACATTCATCGAACAACTCAACGACGCCTACCGTCTTCCGCACATACCCGAAGTGGATCTCGTTCGTATCCGACAAAAGGTAGAGTGGATAACGCGTGTGCAACCGGCGGAGCAGGTCGCAGGTTGCGGGGATCTCGGTGAAAATGTCCCCGTACATGGAGAAGAACTCCACATAGGGCACATCCGCCCCGAGGAGGCCCATCACTGTCCGATGGTACTGGGGTCCCGTCAGCCGGCCTCGTTCGAAATCAGCCTGCAAGTCGTTTCCGTACACCACAGCGTAGATTTCGTCGCCGCTCTTGCCGGTTCGTACGGCCAGGCGGCCGCAGAAGATTCGGTAGTCGTAGGTGCAGATGACGCCTCCGAAATCGCTGATGATCAGGCGGATTGGCGACTCCTGTCCCATCACGACCCTCCAGGGCGAAGCCAGCGGTCGAGCCAGGCGGAGGCGGCCTCCCGCATGGGCGCGGAGAAACCGTGCCCTCCCGGAAACACCCTCAGCCGCAGCCGGTCCCTTGCCTGTTCGTACGCACACCTCGCGCCGCGGACGGTCGCGCGGACGCCCGCCAGGGGAAAGATCGGATCTTCGCGCCCCGCCAAGACGAGAAACGGCCGGGGCGCCGCGAGCGCCAGGACCCGATCGAGGTCTCCGTCACAGGCGAGCCCCGGCACGTACGCCGCGAAGTTGTGGTTGATTGCCGCGCCGAAGATCGCCCGGTAGCTGCTGAACCCGCAGCTTGACACCCCCACCGCGATGCGTCGGTCCAGGGCGGAGAGGAAGAGCGCCTCCTGTCCGCCCAGCGAGTGCCCCAGGCACCCGATCCGGCGGCCGTCCACTTCCCTGCGACCGATCAGGTAGTCCAACGCCCGACCGAGGTCCCAGAGCATCTTCGCCTGCAGACACGAACCCCCGGCAAGCTGCCGCGTGGCCTCGAATCGCTCGTAGTCCACGCCGGAGAGCATCTGGTGCTGCCGCTCCTCGAAGCAGATCAGGTCCGGGGCCAGCGTGACGTACCCCCGCCCGGCCAGCTCCAGCGCGAAGGCCTGCTCCGGATCACCCGCCAGGCCGGCCGGCTCGCTCTTGCCCAGATGGAACTCCCGGTGGTGCTGATGGATGCACAGGACCGCGGGGCGCCGCCCTTTGCCTTCCGGAAGGAACAGGTACGCGCTCACCCGCTCGCCCGGCTCGACCGCGTAGCTCACTTTTTCCCGGACGATCCCCGGCAGCCGGACCCGCTCCAGCAGCTTCGCCCGGAGAGGAGCGCGGGCCGGCGTCCTTCCGAGAAGCCGCGTGAGCGTGCGCCGAAATCTGTCCGCCATCGGCATCACCTCACACGCCGAGCGCCGAGCGCTCGCCGAGGAACCGGTAGGTCAGGAAGAGCGGGATGAAGGCCGCCAGGATCAGGATCGAGGCCAGGGCCGAGGCCGTGCCGAAGTGGTTGCTGAACACCTCCGTGAAGATGGCCACCGACATCGTCGCCCACGGCCCCGAGTAGAGCAGGATGGAGGAGCTCAGCTCGCCGATGGTGGTCATCCACGCCAACGCCGCCCCCGAGAGGATGGCGGGGAACATCAACGGAATCGTCACCTTCACGAATGTCCGGAAAGGCGGGACCCC
>JAPLJW010000090.1 GCA_026388365.1 Deltaproteobacteria bacterium
CGGGCTGCTGGTCACCGACAGCCGGTACGTCAAACTGGGGAAGAAGGTGGATGCGCGTCAGGTGGAACTGCCGATGTACGAGACGGTGATGGACAAAATCGGCCGGCCGATCGTTTTCAACATCTGCATGCTCGGGGCCGTCATCGGACTGACGAAGCTGGTCCGGCCCGAATCCATCATGAAGGTTCTGAAAACGCAGATTCCCCCCAGCTTTCTCGACATAAACCGGCAGGCCCTCGATCTCGGACTGAAACTGAGCGAAGGCCTCGGCGATTGAGTCCGGCGGCGTATCCTTCCCTCGCGGAAACCAATTTGAGCCCTTTGAAAATCGTGATCCCTTCGCGCGCTTTAGAATAGGGGGACACGATGCGGCATCGTGTCCCCCTATTCCCATGCTGCCGGGATACGATTTTCAAGTTGTGCTGGTCTCAATTTCTGATCAATCACCTGTATGCACCTTCTCCGGGCGTTCCGATGATGGGGAAGCCGAAGCGGAGGGCCATCGGCCGGCCGGTCTTGAGTGATGAACTCGTAAAAAGTCAAAAATGCCCCGCAACCGTCATTCCGGCGAAAGCCGGAATCCAGAAATATCGAATAGTTACAAAATACCTGGACACCGGTTTTCACCGGTGTGACGACTTATTGCGGGAGCGTCTTTAATCAACAAGGAGGGAAACCATGCGTTCCGACCGAATGAAAAAGGGATTGGAGCGGGCGCCGCACCGTTCCCTGTTCAAGGCGCTGGGGCTGACGGACCAGGAAATCGAAAGGCCGATGATCGGCATCGCCAATTCCGCAAACGAACTTATTCCCGGCCACCTTCATCTGCACCAGATCTCCGAGGCGGTCAAGGCGGGCATCCGGATGGCCGGAGGGACGCCGATGGAGTTCTTCACGATCGGGATCTGCGACGGGATCGTCATGGGCCACGAGGGGATGAAGTACTCGCTGAGCGACAAGATCATCCCCGGGATGCTCATGGCTGCGGCGCGCCTCGACATCCCGACCCTCGTGATCAGCGGCGGCCCCATGCTGCCCGGCGAGTTCCAGGGGAAAAAGATCGACCTGATCAACGTCTTCGAATACGTCGGCAAGGCCAAGATCGGGGCGATGACGATGGATGAGCTCCGCGATGCGGAGGGATGCGCCTGTCCGGGCGTCGGCTCCTGCGCGGGGATGTTCACGGCCAACTCGATGAACTGCCTCACCGAGGTCCTCGGAATGGGACTCCCCGGAAACGGGACCGTCCCGGCCGTCTGGGCGGAGCGGATCCGTCTGGCGAAGGAAGCGGGGATGCAGGTCATGGAGCTGGTGAACCGGGACCTGCGGCCCTCCGCCATCATGACCGCAGAGGCCTTTGCAAACGCCATGACCGTGGATATGGCCTTTGGCGGATCGACGAACACCTCGCTTCACCTGCCCGCGATCGCGAAGGAGGCAGGCGTGCCGCTGACACTCGAGACCTTCAATGCCTACAGCGATAAAACCCCGCACCTCTGCTCCATGTCGCCCGGCGGCCCCCACCACTTGAGCGATCTTCACCAGGCCGGAGGCATCCCCGCGCTGATGCAGGAACTCTCGCGCGGGGGTCTGATCCATGCCGGCGCCCTGACTGTCACGGGAAAAACGGTCGGCGAGAACCTGGCCGGAAAGAGGGTCCTGAACCCCGATGTGATTCGTCCCCTGGAGAAGCCCTACCACGCCACGGGCGGCCTCGCCGTCCTCTTCGGCAACCTCGCCCCGGAGGGCGCCGTCGTCAAGCGCTCCGCCGTGGACGACGCGATGCTCCGGCACACCGGTCCCGCCCGCGTCTTCGACTCGGAAGAGCCGGCCATGCAGGCCATCCTGGACGGGAAGATCCAAAAAGGGGACGTCGTCGTCATCCGTTACGAAGGGCCGAAGGGCGGCCCGGGCATGCGGGAGATGCTCTCGCCGACCTCCGCCATCGTCGGAATCGGCCGGGACCGGGACGTTGCCCTCCTCACCGACGGCCGTTTTTCGGGCGGCAGCAAGGGCGCGGCGATCGGCCACATCTCCCCGGAAGCGGCGGAGGGGGGGCCCATCGCCGCGGTCCAGGAAGGAGACCGGATCGAGATCGACATCCCTGGAAAGAGGCTGAACCTCCTGATTTCCGACGAGGAGATGAAGGAGCGCCTCGCCCTGTGGAACCCGATCAAGAGAGAACTCAGGGGCTACCTGAAGCGCTACGCCAGCCTTGTCCGCTCCGCCCACACCGGCGCGACGTTCGAATAGGATTTTTTACCCGTCAGCGACGGCAGAAATGCCCGGCGGAACCATCCATACGAGAAGCCTCCCGTGCCGGTCACGGGGGCTTCTCGTTTTTTATCTGCGGCAATATTCCTTCAGACCGCCTGCCCTCTCTGCAAATCCGTAAATCATTCTTCCTGAAAGTGAGCGTCCAGCAATTTTGACGGTTATCCAATATTACGGATGGCAATCATCGATCCATATTTCATCGTGCTACATTTCCACGTGCTACATTTCCATTGACACACAAGACTCCGTTCCGTATTCTCAAGCCGTGCAAAAGCAATTTCGTATCAACCAATAAGAGAAAACCCCAACAATGAAAAAAATAAAAAAATCGAACGAGCACTACAAGCCGCTAATCGTTTTTGCCTTCATCATGTCGTTCGTTGCAGCTTGTTCGTCAAACGACACCGACGATGTCCAGTCGCGTATTGCCGCAGTAGAGAAGAACCTCATCCCTGCGGTCGTCAACACCGGAAGTGAACCTGCGGGTATGTCGCTTTCAGACCGCATGCAACACTTTCAGGTGCCGGGCGTCAGCATCGCGGTCATCAACAATGGCGAGGTTGAGTGGGCAAAAGGATACGGTGTTACCGAAGCCGGCGGAACCCAGGCCGTAACTACGGACACCGTATTTCAGGCAGCCTCCGTGAGTAAGCCGATCTCGGTGACAGGCATCATGTTGCTGGCGCAAGCGGGGGTGATCGACATCTCCAGGAACGTGAATGACTATCTCACCTCCTGGCGCCTCCCCGATAACGACTTGACGAAGACAAATAAGGCAACGGTGCAAAGGCTCATGTCTCACACCGGCGGGACCAACGTATCCGGCTTTGCCGGGTACACCGCAGGGAGCGCCATACCGACGCTGCTTCAGGTCCTCAACGGTGCACCGCCGGCGGACACCGAGCCTGTTCGCGTCATATACGAACCGGGGACGCGATACAGCTACTCGGGAGGTGGCATGGAGGTGCTGCAGCAGATGGCGGAAGACGTAACCAGAATGCCATTTCGGAGCTACATGAAGAACAACGTCTTTGACAAACTGGGTATGAATTCCAGCGACTTCGTGCAGCCGATGGCCGGTCCGCTGGCAGCGCGGGCGGCCAAAGGTCACGATCTGGATGGCGTCATGATACCGGGCGGCTGGAGGATATACCCGGAGCTGATCGCCGCTGGTCTGTGGACCACACCCACTGATCTTGCCACACTGCTTCTTGAGGTGCAAAAGGCAGCAGTTTTCAATAAGGGAGCACTGCTCACGCAAGAAACGGCCAATCGCATCCTTACACCGCAGCCGAAGTCGAATGCATCAATGGGCCTCGGCTTTGCTCTGTTGAACGGCAAGGGCGGTTTGATATTCAACCATAGCGGGTCGGTCTTCGGATATAAGTCATACGTGTCGGTATATCGCGACCGGGGGCAGGGTATTGCCGTCATGATGAACGGTGACAACGGATATGCGCTTATGATGGAAATAATGCGATCCGTAGCCAAGGTATATGGCTGGCCCGATGACGGTGTGTCAAAGGCCGAGCTTACCGATGTGCCGCTGTCAACCCTTCAGTCCTACCTAGGAAATTACGCGGCCACGCTCGACGGCCAGACGTTGCAAATAGCGATTTATCTTGCTGGGAATGCACTGATGATCAAAAGCACCTTGCAAGGAACAGGCTCACGATCCGATCTGTATCCAACAGCCAACAACATTTTTCTGTTGAAGGATGACACGATTATTACCGGGACACTCACGTTTTCGAAAGACGGTTCTGGCAAGGTGATCTTTACGATCTCCACACCAGAAGGCGGAACGGTTGTTGCTACGAGAATGTGATATTCGAGGGCGATCCCGAGTGGAAGATGTTCCGCCTGATGACCGCCTTCGACACACGCCCCGAGGACGTGGACGCGCTGCTCGCGGCGCTTCGACGTCAGGGGCCGGTACGCGTGAACGTCCCGTAGTTGACGAACTGCGGCACCGTCTGGCCCTCCAAGCTCGTCACCACCCCTGCAGTCTGGGTGAACTGCGCCACGCCCGGCATGTCGTCGGGGTTGCCCCAGTCGAACAGGTACTGGTCCCCGTCGTAGTGCACGAGGGTGGCCGAGTACGGCTTGTCCACTCCCGTCATCGCGAAGCTGCCGCTGCCGTCCGTCTTTTCGGTGATCTTGAACGTGCCGTAGAGGTCGCTTTTGTAGGTGCCGACCTTCTGGGCGGCGGGGATCATCGCGGGCTTGGGGTTCGCCTTCATCGGCCACCCCTTCTCTAGCGAGGACCAGACGGCCTCGTCCACCCACGCCTTCGCCTGCAAGTCGATAGCCTTGCCGTCCTTGTCCACGCCATCGCCGAGCTGGTCCACGAGGAAGCGGTAGCCGATGGCCTCCGGGAACTGGTTCAGGTTCTTGTTGGCGATCACGAAGATTCCGATCTTCTTGTCCGGGATCAGCAGAAGGTTCGTGCGCACGCCGTTGAGCGCGCCGTTCTTCGAGACGATGTACCAGGTCTTCTCCTTGGTCGTAAACTCGTAGGTCTCCGTCCCCAGGCCGTACCAGGTCTTCCCGCCCGTCGGGCTCTTGTTGGCCGAGGTCTCTTTCACGTCCGCGAACATCGCATCGACGGTCTCGCCCTTCAGGATGGTCTTTCCCTCCAGTTGGCCGTGGCCGAGCAGCATGCGCATCCAGCGCACCATATCCTCGCCGGTCGAGATGATGGAGCCGGCGGGCGGCAGGGTGTCCTGCTCGCGCTCCATCACTTCGAGCGTGCCGGTCTTCTTCCAGTGCCCGGCTACGAAGTTCTCGTCCGGCGGCGGCACCGCGAACACGACCGAGTCGTCCGCGGTCGACCGGGTCATGCGCAGCGGCGCGAGCAGCTTGGTGTCGACGAGCTTAACCCAGTCGAGCGCCTTGACGTCGGCATCCCTGTACGCGGCGAACTCGCCGGCCAGGAAGAAGCCCATGTTGGAGTACGCGGCCGGCGGTTCCGGCGGCGTCTTCGAGAGATCCCCTTCGTCGACGGCCATATAGCGGACGCGGGTGATGATCTCCGGGTACGTCCACTCCTGGCGTCCCAGGATCTCCCCGTCGTACCCCAACAGCCCAGACTGGTGGCTAAGCAGCGTCTTGAGGCTGCAGGCATCGGTGAGCCGAGCCGACTTGAGTTGGAAGCCCGGGTAGTAGTTCTTCACGGGATCGGTCCAGGTCACCTTCCCGGATTCCACGACCAGGCCGATCGACGCGGCGGCGAAGAACTTGCTGACCGAGGCGAGCTGGAACCTCGTCTTGGTGTCCATCGGCTTCTTGTCGGCGA
>JAPLJW010000174.1 GCA_026388365.1 Deltaproteobacteria bacterium
ACTCCACACGGTCCTGGTAGATCACGCGGATCTGGTCCTCCAACTGGTACTTGTCGAAGAGAGGGGTCTTTTCTTTGTCCAGCTTGATCATCTTGACATTCCGGGGGGCGACGGCCTTGCAGTAGGCCCGCACCTGGCGGAATGTTTCCATGTCGTCGACCAGGATCTCCTCGATGTCCGTGGTGAAGTAATCCCGCAGCGAGCGGACGCCGAAGGCGCTCTCCTGGTAGATCAGGGCGGGCGCTGCCGTTTCGGCGGCCCCCTTCCGGATCTCCTTCCAGAGACGGGAAAGATGCTGGTAGTCGCGGGCCAGTTCCTGCTTGGTCCGGTTCATCCCCGCTGTCCGGACGATGAACCCGACTCCTTCTTCGGTCTGGATCTGTTCGACGAGCTCCTTGAGCCGTTTGCGGTCCACCTCGTCCTCGATCTTCCGGGAGATGCCGCTGCTTTCCTTGTTCGGTAGAAGCACCAGGTACCTCCCCGGCAGGGAGATGTAGGAGGTCAGCAGCGCCCCCTTGCGCTCGCTGACCTCCCGGAGGACCTGGACGAGGACCTCCTGGCCGGGTTTGAGCGTGGATCTCGCGCCCTCCGTGAAGTAGTTGGCGCTGACGTCGCGCAGCGGGAGAAAACCGTCCTTCCGGCCGCCGTAGTTCACGAAGGCGGCCTGGAGCCCCCGCTCCACCTTCATCACGAGACCCTTGTAGATATTGCCGGTAATCGGCTCCCTGACGGCCATCTGAATGTTGAATTCGACCAGTTTGCCGTCTTCCACGATCGCCATGCGTTTCTGCTCGAGGTGGACGGCGTTGATGAGCATCTGTTTTTTCATAAAGATCCTTTCTATGGGCGGCTTCGTAAAAAGTCCGGATGCTTCGTTGCGCTTCACCCTTCCCCTGCTTTCGCAGGGGCAGGCTTGTTGCAGCGTACGCTGAAGTACGCCTCACTCCTCAGGGTTCGCGCGCCTTGCCTGCGGAGCTTTTTACGAAGCCGCCCCGGATTCAAGGTTATTGCGACTTTTAACGATCGCGTTTTCTATTGGAAGGCGGATACGTCGCCTTTTCCGATTCGAATGACTTCAACCCCTTCGTCGAGGAGGCTGACCACGCTGGAGGGTGTCGCAGCGATGATCCCGCCGTCGATGATCATGTCCACCCGTTTGCCGAAGAGTTCCTCAATCATGCGGGGATCGCTGAGGAGTTCGCCTTCCCCGTTCTTGACGCTGGTGCTGATGACGGGGGAGCCCATCTCGGCGACCAGGGCCTGACAGATCCGATTGTCGGGAACCCGGATGCCGGTCGTCTGCCGCTTGGGGAGGATGATTTTGGGAACGGCGCGGGAGGCCTCGAGGATGAACGTATAGGGTCCGGGGAGGAGGCGTTTCATGATCTTGTAGGCGTCGTCGGAAACCCGCGCGTAGCGGCTGATGTCCTTGAGGTCGGCGCAGATGAAACTCAAAGGCTGCTTCCGTTCGCGGCGCTGGATTTCGTAAATCCGCTCGATGCCCTTTTTGTTGAACAGGTCGCACCCCATTCCGTAGACCGTGTCGGTCGGATAAATGATGATCCCGCCGCCGCGGAGGACCTCCACCGCTTTGCGGATGAGGCGAATCTGGGGGTTCTGATTGTTGATGGCGACCAGCATACCGTCCCTGTCTGACGCCGGGAACCATTCCCGGCCGTCAATACGCGCAATTTATCAGAAACAGGGACGATTATCAATGAAAGAGTTCCGGCGTTCAATCGAGGTCGTTCTTGTTGATGTTGTCTTTGCTCAGCTTGTACTGGATGCTGTCGACCAGGGCCTGCCAGCTCGCCTCGATAATGTTTTCGGAGACGCCGATCGTGCTCCACATCTCCTCCCCGTCCCGGGTGTCGAAAAGCACCTTGACCTTGGCTGCCGTCCCCTCGCTTCCCTCCACGATCCTCACCTTGAAGTCAACCAGGTGCATCTCGCTGATCTGGGGGTAGAACTTCGTCAGGGCCTTCCTCAGGGCGTGATCGAGGGCGTTGACCGGGCCGTTTCCCTCCGCCGCGGTCAGCTCCTCCTCGCTGCCGACCGAGATCTTGATCGTTGCCTGGCAGAGGGAGGGGTTGTTCCGGGTTTTCCCGTTCGTCACAGTGAAGCACTGGAGCGTGAAGGGCTCCTTGAAGGCGCCGGTGATTTTCTTCATGAGGAGCGACAGCG
>JAPLJW010000082.1 GCA_026388365.1 Deltaproteobacteria bacterium
CCGGGAAGAAGAACAGCAAGCCCCAGACAAGGACCAAAGAGATCAGGAAAGGCATGACGCCCTTGTAGATCTGGCCGATCGGCACACCAGTAATATTCTTGACGACGAACACGCACACCGCCACGGGCGGAATGACCACCCCGATGGCGACAACGATGGCGATGAGGATCCCGAACCAGATGGGATCGAAGCCCAGTTTGAGAACAGCGGGGAAGAAGATCGGCGTCGCCAGGATCATGAAGGGAAGATCGTCGATGAAAGAGCCGCCTGTTTCATAAATAAGACAGATGATGATCAGGATCATGTAACGGTTCATGGGAAGCATGACAACCCAGTCCGCCAGTTTCTGGGGGACGTTGGTCACGGCCATGAAATGGCCGAGGATGACCGATCCGGCGATAATCATGAGGATCATGCCGGCGATGTTGAGGGTTTCCCCAACGGATTTGATATAGGTCCTGATCGTCATGTCCCGTCTGACGAACGCCAGGATCAACAGGGCAAACACGCCGACCGCCGCCGCCTCCGAGGGGGTGAAGAAGCCCGCCATGATCCCGCCGACGACCAACAGAAATACCATCAGGACCCAGATGATCTCGGGTAACGTGCGGATCCGGGCCTGCCAGGTGGACCGCTCCGACAGGGGGGCGACCTTCGGATCGATTTTTGCCCATGCGTAGATGATGACTACAAAAAACGCCGCGATGAGCAGGCCGGGGATGATCCCGGCGAGAAAGAGCTTCCCGATGGATTGTTCGGTGATGATCCCATAGAGGATGAGGACCACACTGGGGGGGATCATGCAGCCGAGGGTTCCCACCGTCGCCACGAACCCTGTCGAGAGCCGCTTGTCATAGTTATAGCGGTCCATCTCCGGAATTGCGACGCTGGCAAAGGTCGCCGCGGTGGCCGTCGATGAGCCGCAGATCGCCTTGAAACCGGCCGCGCCGACCACCGTCGCCATCGCCAGCCCCCCGGGGATATGGCCGATGAATTTGTTCGCCGAACCGTAAAGTCTCTGCGCAATTCCCGCGTTCAAACCGATCTGCCCCATCAACATGAAGAGGGGGAAAACCGTATACCCGTAATTCGTGAAGGCCTCAAAAAGGTCCCCTCCCAAGAGAGTGAGAGCCGCGGAGAAACCGTTCAGGTATGCAAAGCCAAGAAAGCCGACCAGGGCCATCGCAAAGCCGAGTTCAATGCCGGTGACAAAAAGCGCCAACAGAAAAACCAGCGCCAAGATACAGGTGGTCGTCTCATTCATGGCGTTCCCTCCAGCTTTTCACGATCTCGATGATAAACACGAAACATTCGACGAAACAGCAGATCCCTACAGCATAGGCCAGCGGGTAAAACGGCAGCTTGATGGTCGGGGACGTTTCCCCTGAAATCCGATATTCATTGCCGACGCCGAAGAGACTGTATCCGATGAGGACAAACAGGATGATGCACAACACCCGGGTAAAGATGTTCATGAGCGCCCTGTTTCTCTTGGAAAGCCTGTCTATAAAATCCATGTAGATGTGCTGCCGGGCGAGGGAGACCTTGGGCATGGCACACCCGATGACCAACGCCAGCATAAAGCCGGCCACTTCATACGTGCCCATAACGGGGTGTCCGAACGCCCGCCCGACCACATCCGCGACGGTCAAGAACATCATCAGCGTCAGTGCGGTTCCCGCGATAACGGCAAGCAATTTGCTCGTCTTCTGAAGAATGCCGAACATGGTATCCATATGCTCCGTCCTCCAATACCTGCGATAAGGTGCAATACGCTTTACGGTTGGATGTTTGGCTACGCCGGAGTCCCGGCGGCCTCTATGTTTTCTTCCACAAAGCCGATCGCCTGGCAGGGACAGTTGGCTTCGCAAGTGCCGCATTCAATGCAGATGTCGGGATCGATATGACACTGGGTTTCACCTTCAGAAATCGCTCCGACTTCGCAACCGGAGACACAAGCGCTGCAAAGGATGCACTCGCTGTTTATCACATATGGCATATGATCTTTTCCTTCCTGCTCGCCATAACGGCCCTTCTTCCTTCAACCCATGTAGATCTTTCGCAGATCGATCACCTCGCGGATGATGCGAAGCTGCTCCTTCCCGTGCGGCTCCGTGAACGGCACATGCGGGGGAACGACCGGGGCATACACGCCTCCTCATCAACAAGGCTTTTTTTCAAACAGAACGATCAAAACCTCGCAAGCGCCATCCACCAGCTTGATCTCGGCCAGTTCCGCGGGACGGTTCAACTTTTCGTCGACGGCCAGCACGATCATGTTGGCGGGCAGGCAGGCGAAGGGCTTGGTTTCATGGGCCATCATCCGGTCTTCGACGGGGCGGTGGGTGCAACCCGCGATCCTCACCCGCAGCAGCCGTCCGTCGATCGCAAGGGACATGCCGTCGATGATCCCGTTCTCCTTGAGAACGCCTTCGATGACCGCCACCATATCGTCCATTTCGGTGGACTGAATCTTCGGAAGGCACTTGGTCCGGAAAAAATCACGACCCAGGGTGGTCAACCGGAAACGGGCGCCTTTGCCACGCTCATCCCAGAAGGCCTTCTCCAGCTCGAAGATCATGTCATTGGCATAGTCTCGGGAAATGATGTCCTTATTCATACTGTCTCCTTATAGTAGGGCTCTCCCCATGTCTCGGAAAAAACGAGCTGGTTTATGGGGATGCGGGGACGTTGACGGTGCGGCCGGGTCGGGTGGCCCAGGGAGATCAGGCTGATCGTCTTGAATCCCTCCGGGATGCCCAGCAATTCCTTCGTGCGCTCCTCCTCGCGGACGTCGAAACAGACCGCGATGACCCAGCAGGCCCCCAGGCCCAGGGCAGTGATCATCAGCAGCATGTTCTCGATGGCGGCCGAGGTGTCGTACGGCGTATCCCAGACATCCTTCTTGCCGCAAACCATGATCGTGACCGGCGCATTCTCGGAAAACTGGGATACCTGTCCCGAGGTCAGTTTCTCGAATGCAGCCTTCTTCTTGGCCTCATCCTGCAACGTGGCAAAGCGCGCCTGCATCTGATGCGTGACGAACTCCGCCGTGAAGCGGCGTCCGCTTCCCCCGCCGGCCAGGGCCGCCAGCTTCTTGCGCCTTTCCGGATCCTTGACCACGATAAACCGCCAGGGCTGAGCATTCTCGCCCGAGGGCGCCTGCCTGCCCGCTTCCAGGATCATCGCAAGATCCTCTTCGGAGACGGGTTCATCCGTCCATTCCCGGATGCTGCGGCGATCCTGAATGACCTTCATGGTCGCTTCAGCCAAACTGTACGTTTCCGACATCGCTCATCCTCCTCCCTGGAATCCCTTCAATGACATTCCATACAATGAAATTATATTTCATAAAGTGAGTGCATTTTACCGACAGTGGCACCTCGTTGTCAAGAAACTTTTACAGCAACTTTTACGGGGTCAAGAAATCCGGCTCACATCCTTGACCCGGGAGGGCGTCGGGAAAGCGACATCCACTGGCAGTCTCAAACGACACCGTTTTCCTTGAGTTTCTGTATCTCCTGCGGACTGATCCCCAGGAGTTGGGAGTAAATTTCCTCATTGTGCTCACCGACCGCGGGAGCGGGCATCTTTCTGTCTCCCGGCGTCTTGGACATCTTGAATACCGAGCCGAGGAGCTTGAGTTTTCCGGAAATGGGCTGGTTCACCTCGACAAACATCTCCCGGCTTGCCAGATGGGGGTCATTGGCCACCTGCTCAAAACTGGGCAGAGGCGAGCAGGCTACCTGATTCTTCTTGAGAGCCGTCATGATTTCCTCGACCGTTCTTTCCCGACAGAATCCGTCCATCAGGGCGTTGACCGTTTCCCGGTTTTTCACCCGGTTATCGCGGGTGACGAAGCGCTGGTCGCCGCTGAGGTCCTCCCTGCCGATCGCCTGCAGGACCTTTTGCCATTGGGCATCCGCAATGGTGCAAATAATAACGGCGCCGTCCTTGGCATTGTAGCTGCCGAACGGGACGGAGCTGGCGAACTGGTTGCCGAATTTTGGGGGGATCTTGCCCGTGGTAAAATAGTCGGCGCGATCCGGGAAAACGAGTGCCCACACGCCGTCCTGCATGGAGATGTCGATCGCCTGCCCCTCGCCCGATATCGTCCGGTAATGCAGGGCCGCCAGGATGGCGATCGTGGCATTGAATCCCGACAGATAGTCTCCGATGGAGATACCCGTCCTCAGCGGCTCGCCTTCGGGGTAGCCCGTCACGGCCATCAACCCGCCCATCGCCTGGCTGACCACGTCATAGGAGATGTCCAAACGCCGGGGACCGGTATGTCCGAAGCCCGAGATGGAGGCGTAAATGAGTCGCGGATTGATTTTGCTCAGTTCTTCATAGCCAAGGCCCAGTTTCTCCATGCCCCCGGTGGCAAAGTTTTCCACAAGGATGTCCGCTTTCGCCGCCAGCGCCAGAGCCATTTCCCGGCCCTTCGGGTTCTTGAGGTTCAGGGTGACGCTCTTTTTCCCCCGGTTCCGGTCGAGGAATTGAAACGACTCACGTTGATCGGTCAGCGGCGTGGCGCCCCTCTCCGGCTCGCCCTTGCCCGGCATTTCCACCTTGATGACCTCGGCCCCCAGCTCACTCAACAACATGGTACAATACGGGCCTGACAGATACTGCGTAAAATCCAATACCTTGACACCTTCCAATGCCTTAGCCATTTGCCCTCTCCTTTCATGTAATTCGGGTGTCGATGCGGCGCGCGCATCCTCCCGACGATCGGCTCCGCTGTCACCTTCCCGTATTCCACCCAGCGGATGCCCCTTCTGAATCAGCGATGAATCAAGGCGGTGTCCGCCCAGACCTGG
Source organism: Deltaproteobacteria bacterium (assembly GCA_026388365.1). The sequence goes on from JAPLJW010000082.1 coordinate 4,824, forward strand.
AGTCGGATTTTTTCATGCTGCCCGATTGCGTGAGGCGCAAATGAAATGAACCGCTTTCCTCCGGCAAAACAGGGATGTGTCCCGGCTCCTTTTCTGCCCGGTCCAGATAGTCCGACAGCATCTCCCGATAATCGGGGTGCGCGCATTGCCGGATGATCTCCCGAGCCCGCTCCCGGGGGTCTTTGCCGCGCAGGTCGGCCAGCCCCTGCTCGGTCACCAGGACATCTACGTCATGCTCCGTATGGTCGACATGGGATACCATCGGGACGATTGAGGAGATGTTCCCTCCTTTGGTGGTCGAGCGCGCGATGAAGATCGAGCAAGGACTGTTCCGGGCATAATCGTACGTGCCCCCAATGCCGGCCATGATCTTTGTGCCAAGCACATGGCTTGAGTTCACCTGCCCCTGGAGATCCATCTCCAGGCAGCCGTTGATCGCAATCACCCCCATCCTCTGGATAAGCTCCGGGGAGTTGATGACCGTAAAAGGACGCAGGACCATCACCTTTTTGAAACGCTCCGGATCCTGCTCGAATCGCTTCCAGGCCTCGCTTGAGAGCCGCAGGGCTATTCCCTCCACCCACTCGACCTTCCCCGCCTCGACCAGTTCGAAAACAGGGTCGGTGACCATGGGCAAGTGAAAACGAAAGTTCTTGAACCCGCCTTCACCGATCTTCTGCATCATGCTCCCGAACAATTCCCCGAATCCCAGTTCGAAGGGCGGCAAGGATTCGCTGAGCCTCCCGGCGGCGACCTCCTTTCTGAAGAAATCGACGAGGTACTGGCCGATGGCCGCCCCCATCGCATCGGGCTTCGCCTCCTTGGAAGGCTTGTCGCCCAGATCGGAGATGACGATCGCCTTGATCTTCCCGGGATCGACCAGGAAGTAGGGTACGCCGATTCGCTTGAGGGGATTGCCATTGCCGACGACCGGAATGGGATCGTCTCCACGCTGATAGATGTCGTGCAGACCCTCGAGAGACAACGGGCGGTTCAGATTGATTTCCACGATGACCTGGGAGGCGGCTTCGATCCATTCTGGTGCATCGTAGACCGCTGTCGAGGGGATGATCTGGCCGGTCTCTGTCAGACCGACCGCCTCGATCACCGCCATATCCACGGTGCCGAACCAGCCCCGTTTCACCTGGAGCGGCAGCGACGACCCCTTGCCTTCGATGAACGTCACCTCACCGCGATTGATGCCTCCCCTGAGTTTCTCGCCGCCGACGGCGCCGATCCGTCTCCGGATGCCTCCGGCCTCGAAGAGGACGTCTTCGAACTCGGAACTCAACGGTCCGGCACACATCAGGTCGATCTTGATCCCGCCCTGCGCCCTGATCCGCTCCGCAAGAGCGCCAAACGTGGCCTTGGGGAAACCCATGGTGCTCCCCGAAGTGGCGACCAACATCCCGTCCCGGAAAAGCAGGGCAGCCTCTTCGGCCGTCATGACTTTGTTCAGGGATTCACGATGTCGGATCCGATCACCGATGTCGCCCATTTTACCCCCCTGCCCGCTTGACATTTTCCTTGATGAATTTCGAGATTTCCTCAAGCTTTGCATGCGATGGAAAGACGCCGTGCACACCGGTGCTCTTCAGAACCGCAATGTCGTCCTTCGGGATGGTTCCACCGAAGAGAACCAGGACGTCATCCAGATCGCGTTCATGGACTTTTTTCATCAGCTTCCGCGCGATCGAAACATGCGATCCCGACAGGATGCTCACGCCGATCACGTCCACGGCCTCCTGGAGGGCGACCTCGACGACCTGCTCCACGCTCTGGCGCAGGCCGGTGTAGATCACCTCCATCCCCTGGTCCCTCAACCAGAAGATCAGCACCTTGGCGCCGACATCATGCCCGTCCAGGCCAATCTTGGCAATCAGTACACGAATGGTCTTCTTCGTTTCCATGAAACCCTCCCCCAGTGGTCTCTATACCGTCGTCGGTTCTTTAAAGGTCCCGTAAACTTTCTTCAGGGTTTCGATGATTTCGCCGATGGTCGCCTTTGCCTTCAACGGCTCGAACAGATAAGGAATGAGATTGTCGCCGCGGCCGGCAGCCGACTCAAGCTGTTCCAAGGCGCTCTCCACCTTCCCCTGGTCGCGATTCTCTTTAACGGCCTTCAGCCGCTGAAGCTGATGGTTGATCGTCTCAGGATCCGACTTGTAAACCTCCAGGTCTCTCTCTTCTTCCTTGACCTTGAACTTGTTCACCCCGACCAGAACCTTCTCCCCGGAACTGATCCTCTTCTGAATCGCATAGCTCTGCCGGGCCAGCTCCCGCTGAATGGAGCCGCTCTCGATCAGCTTCACGATCCCGCCGTCGTTCTCAATCTTTCCGATGATTTCCCCGATCTTGGCCTCCATCTCATCGGTTAGATTTTCAACATAGTAGGACCCGCCCAGTGGATCGACCACATCGGCCACCCCCGTCTCGTTGGCCAGGATCTGCTGCACCCGCAGAGAAGTCCGGATCGCAAGATCCGAGGGAATCGCATAAACCTCATCGAAACAGGCCAGGTTGAGCGACCTCGTTCCTGAAAAAACCGCCGCCATGGCATAGATCGTCTCCCGGGCAATGTTGTTCAAAGGCTGCTCGGCCGTCAGACCGCCGCCCATCCCGCCGGTGGAAAACCGGAATTGGAGCGATCGCTTATCCTGGGCGCCATATTTCTCCTTCATCAGTTTCGCCCAGTATCGTCGCGCCGCCCGGAGCCGTGTAATATCCTCGAAGAAGTTGAAATTACGCCCGCCGATTGGCAGATGGAACGAGAACAGCGGGGCAATCTCGTCAATCTTGGAGCCCCGCTTCAGGACTTCCCGGATATAGACCTCCGCGAACGAGATAGCCAGGGCGACCGACTGCACCGTGTCGGCCCCATATTCCATGATATGCGTCCCGGAGACGCTGATCGCGTTGAAACGCGGAATTTCCTTGTTGCAATATTCTACCAGATCGCCCACCAGCTTGATCGAAGGTTCCGGGGGGAAGATCCATGTCCCGCGGGCGATATACTCCTTCAGGATATCGTTCTGGATTGTTCCCCGCAGACGCTTCGCTTCCACCCCCTGTTTCTGCGCCACCAGGACATACATCGCCAGGATGATCGGCGCCGTTGCGTTGATGGTAAACGACGTCGAGATCTGATCCAGCGCAATGCCGTCGAAAATCCGCTCAAAATCCTCCAGGGAGTCCACCGCAACACCTAACTTGCCGACGTCGTCCTCCGCCAGGGGCATATCGGAATCCAGACCGATCTGCGTTGGCAGATCAAAAGCCAGGCTCAACCCCGTCTGACCA
>JAPLJW010000197.1 GCA_026388365.1 Deltaproteobacteria bacterium
AAGTGGCACTCTGGGCGATCAGGGAGAGTTTGAAAAACTATACCCATATCGCACTGCTCCACTCGGGAATGCCCGAAAGCGAGGCGCTGCGCCGCAGGGCCCTTGAAAATGCGGTGTTTCTCAATATGACCTATATCGAAATTGAGGGGAATCTTTCCTACTTTGAGAAAATCATCCGCGGTCCTTACAAAGCCGGGGAATTTCTCCATCTGCAACCGGGTGAGATGATCACCCAGTCTCTCTATTTCTGACCTTTTCAGAATTCCTCCGTCAGTAATGGTACCTCGCCTGCAGGAAATCGATGCGGTTGCCGCCGACCAGATAGACGATGCGGTGCTCCTGGGTCAGGCGGCGGGACCAGACGCCGGGGACAAGGTATTTCAGAGGTTCCGGCTTGCCGATTCCGGTAAAGGGGTCGCCCAGAACCGCTTCCACAATGATCAAGGCGCGCAGGGCAACCCTTCGTTCCGCGGCCACCCAATGGCGCAGGTCCTCGATAAATTCCGGATGGAAAACCGCCTCCCGCCGGGGCTGCTTTTTTGATCCGGCTTTATCCTTTTTCTCCAAGACCGATCCCCTTTTTCAACGCTTCCAGGGTTTGTGGTTTTTCCGTCCGCGACTGGGCGCGTGCCAGGGCCTGAAACAGGCGTCTGGCATTCTTCGGCGAGCGCAGCAGGTGGGCTGTCTCCGTGAGGCTTGCCAGTTCGTCGGCAGCCACGACCGCGACGTCTTCGCCGCTCCGCCGTCGGATGATGACGATCTCCCGGTTTTCCGTCACCTCTTTGAACAAACTTGAAAGGTTGGCGCGGGCCTGGGTGTAGGTGGTCTGAATAGGCATGTTTTTTCCCTCCCTCTTTTCCGTACCGGAACACAGTACAGGTTATGCCCACGGTCGTCAAGTCTTATTACACGGCCTTTCCCAGCCATTTCTCCATCCCGTAATGGACGGCGAGGCCGGCCAGAAAACCGACAGCCATGTTGGCAAGAAGGGAAACGGCGACGGTGAGAACAAGCGGGATCAGGTCCCTGCCGGGACGGACGTCCCGAACGAACTTCGTCAGCTCGATCCCGACGAGGAACATCATCGCCCCGATGATCGCCGGCGGAAAGGCGGCAAAGAGACCGGCGATCGCCGCCGCGAAGAAGAGGCCGAGCGCGATCTCGATGGCCCCCTCGATCAGGTTCGTCCCGCCGGTGCGCGCCCCGAAGTAGTACTGGCCGGCGAGCCCGCCGGAGCCGTGGCACATCGGCATCCCGCCGAAGAACGGGAGGACGAGGTTCATGATCCCCTGGTTCCAGGAGAGTTTCCCCACGCCAACCGGACGGTCGGGGAAATAGCTCCCGATCAGGGCGGAGGTGGCGATGGTCGCGTTGGTGATCGTGAGCGGAATCTGGGCGAAACCGGCGAGGACCAGCGAGTCCCAGACCTCTTTCGGACCGAAGCCGGTCAGGGGCGGCGGGGTGAAGCGGATCAGGTCCGCTGACGGGAGATTCCCGTGGAAGGCGACGATGCCGATCCCGAGGAGCATCAGGACGACGGCGGCCGGGGCATAGCGGCTCTCCCGGAGAGCAAGGACAATCGCGATCGCGACAACGCCGAGGACCCAGCCGGTCGAGATCATCTTGACCGCCTCGACGGCCAGGAGGATCCCGAGCGTCGCCTGGATCCCACGGACCACGGAACGGGGGGTGATCTTTGCGAGGCGGCCGATGACTCCCGTCGCCGCGAAGAGGATCCAGACGAGCCCCATCGCAAAACCGGAGGCGTAGATGAGCGAAGGCGTCCAGTGCTGGGCGATCGCAACGATGGCCAGGACCTTCATCGGTTCGATCGGCATCGGGAGTTTGTAGATCAGGCCGGTCGCGACGTTCGCGAGGCCCATCATCACGAGAAACCCCGCCGGGTCGAGGCCGCAGACGGCGATGTAGCCGATGGCGAGTGGAAAGAGGGTCCCGAAGTCCCCCATCGATCCGGCCAGTTCCCGCAGGTTGAATTCAAACGATTTGATCTTCATTCCCGTCTCCGCGGATCCGCCGGCAAGCCCCTTCCCACGGTTCCGGCAGCTTACCCCGGAACGTCAGACCGGATGATTTCTTCCGATCCCCGGTTTACAGCCTTTTGAAAAAGGGCTGATCCAGGCTGTTCAAAAACGTCTGGATGCAAGGCCCCCGAAATCCCCAAGCCGTAAGGCGTCGGGGACATGTTCCGGAAGCCCAAAGGGATCGGAACGTGTCCCCGGAATACGTTGAACGGCAAAGGATGAGGGAAACGCAGCAAACGGACGTTTCGCAACAGCCTGTTACAGCTTGTTGTGCGCGCCGTCGCAATATGGCGGCTTTTTGCTGTGCTTGCAGCCGCACCAGGCGACCGTCTTGGGATACTTGACCTCCACCTCCATAGGCGTCATGCCGGTGTTGAGCCGCTCATGGGAGCCGTCGCAAAACGGCTGGTTCACGGACTGGCCGCAACTGCACCAGTAATACTTGCCCGGCTGCATCTCCATCATGTACGGCCCCTTCTTCGCGATCTTCGGTTCCATGGTCCTCATCTCCTTTCCATTCGGATATATCCCGCCGGCAGGAACATCCCGTTCCGCACGGACAGGATTGGCGCTGGAATATGGGGCATCATCGTGAACGGTTTTTGGTCTGTCAAAAAATCCGGCTGGCGGCGGGTCCGCTTTTCTCCATCAAAACGGCGCGGCTCAGCGCGATTGCGGGTTCGCCCAGCAGCCGGAAACCGGCCGCCCGGCACGCCTCCACGGTTCTTCCGAAGCGGATCCGGTTCACGTGCAACTTCGGTTCAACGAGGAGAAGCCGGCCGCCCGGTTTGAGAAGGGCGGATATCTGAGCGAAGAACCGGGGCTTGCCTCTCACCTCGTGGACCATCCAGAAGGCAAGGACGAAGTCGGACGGTTCCTCCACCCCAAGAATGTCCGGCCGGCAGCGGTGCGGAACGATCCGGTCAGACAGCCCCGCCTTGAGCGCCCGGCGGCCGAGGGCCGCAAGCATCTCCTCCTGGAGGTCGACCGCGATGACCTTTCCCCCCGGACCGACCAGTTTCGCCATCCCCAGCGTGAAATACCCCATCCCGCAGCCGATATCCACGGCGGTCATCCCGAGTTTCACATAAGGTTCGAGGAGTCGCTCCGGATCTTGAATCAAACGGCGCAGGGGGTTATCGAAGGTGTAACACATCCACCAGGGGCAGACCCTGTCGTTCATCGGCAGCAGCTTCTCAAACCATTTCACGGCGATCCTCCCCGATATCCGGCGGATTTCCAGCCGGCCCTTGACCCGATCCGGCGCAATGTCCATATTCGCAGACGAACCGCTGTAAAAAATCGGTTAAAAGCTCATCCGGTAAATGGGGAATCGACGGCACAGGGCAATCACCTCATCCTTCACCCTGTTCCGAAGCGTTTGCTCCTCCGGATGCGCGACGACCTCCACCACCCACCGGGCGATGAGCCGCGCCTCCTTCTTTCCCATGCCCCGGCTGGTCATGGCGGGGGTGCCCAGGCGGACGCCGGAGGGTTTCTTCGCCGTGCCGCGATCGCCGGGAATCTTGTTCTTGTTCACGATGAGATGGGCCTCTTCCAGCAGGACCGAGGCCGTCTCCCCATCGATGTTCCATTTTGCCAGATCCAGGAGCAGCAGATGATTGTCCGTTCCGCCGGTCACGATCTCCGCCCCCTGTTCGCGAAGGGATTCCGACAGCGTCTTCGCGTTTTGGACCACCTCCCGGATGTACTGCCGATATTCCGGGGCGCCCAGATGTTTCAGTCCCACGGCAATGGCGGAGATGTTGGCCTGGTGGGGCCCGCCCTGCAACGTGGGAAAAACGGCGCGGTCCACCCGGTCCGCGTGCTCCGCCTTGCACAGGATGATGGCCCCGCGGGTCATCCGCAGGGTCTTGTGGGTGGTGGTGGTGACGATATCGCAGTGAGGCACGGGGGTTGGATGCTCTCCGGCCACGACGAGACCCGCAACGTGCGAGATGTCCGCCATCAGAAAGGCGCCCGCCTCCCGGGCGATCTGTCCGAAACGGGCAAAGTCGATGGTCCGGGGATAGGCGCTTGCGCCGCAGACGATGAGACGGGGCCTGGTCTCCAGCGCCTGCCTGCGGATCGCCTCGTAATCCAGGAGTCCCGTCTGCGGATCGACGCCGTATTGAACCACATCGAACATCCGGGAGACCACATTGGCCCGGGCGCCGTGGCTCAGGTGTCCGCCGGCGTCGATCTCCATGCTCAGGATCCGGTCGCCCAGCTTCAGCAGGGAGAGGTAGGCGGCGATATTGGCGGCGCTCCCCGACAGGGCCTGCACGTTGGCATGTTCGGCGCCGAAGACGGCTTTCGCCCTTCCAATCGCCAGCGATTCCAGCCGGTCGATGTTCTCCAGCCCCCGGTACCAGCGCTCGCCCGGATAGCCCTCGCTGTAGATACCCGAAAGCATCGAGCTGATCGCCTTCATCAGGGATTTGGGCGGATAGTTCTCCGAGGCGATGAGGTTGATGGTCTCTTCATTGCGCCGCATCTCGTCGCGGATGATCCCGTCCACCGCGGGATCGAACTGAGAAAGCTTCTCCTCCAGAAGATTCATGGTTTATCCTCTTGTTTACAATGGTTGATCAACGTGGTCGAAGCATAGGAGAAAAACAGGACCCTGTCAAGAACAACGGGGTTTCTCCCCTGCCGGAGGCTTTTGTTCCATCGGTGGCTTGACCGGCGCCTGAGGAGTCCCCCATTTCCCTGAAGCTCATCGGATCGATTTGCAATGAATCTCACCCGCCGCAAGCAGCGGGGTATCTTGGCGGAGCATCGCTCTCTTCTTTGTCGCAAGCGACGGGGAATATGACCCGAAGAGATTTAAAATGCGCCCTCCGACCTGCCGCCCAAAGCGGCGCCGGCCGGTTGAAAGAAGAACAATCATGCCGGGCGCGGCGCGGAATTGAAGCTCGCTGCCCACGGGGCGGAGCTTCCCGGAAAGGAAGACATCCGTTATTCTATGGCGCCTCTTATCCCGGCCAGCAAGGCGGGGATTGCGGGATGCGCTCCCGGTCGAATGAACTGGATTTTCTGCTGAAATCCTGATAAGGGAACAATTCCGCTCCCGGACCCGCTCGGGCCGAGGCGGTTAAAAAACGATCACGGAAAAACGAAAAGGAGAAAACGATGGCATCCGAGAGCAAGGAAACGAGGCTGAAACAGAAGGCCGCCCTGGAGGCGAAATTGCAGAAGCGCCTGGCCCTTCTTGCCGAAAAGGGACTGGACGAGAAGAAGATCTTCCGGGACGTGCTCGTCAAGCAATTGAAGGCCGAACTCAAAAAGACGGCGGTCCGCTTGAGAGCAATCGCCGCCCATGTGAAGCGGACGGCGGACCTCGCCGCGATGAAGGCGGAACGCCTGGCGAAGCCCAAGGAAGAGGCCCCCAAGGCGAAGAAGGCCGCACCGGAACCGCCCCCGGAGGCAAAGACCAAGAAGAAAAAGAAGAAGGAAGAGGAGACCCCGAAGGCTTAGCCTTTCCGCTTCATTCCATTAATCGCCCTCGGCCGTCGGGGACATGTTCCGATCCCTTCGGGCCTGGGGGCCTGGGGACACTTTGCCGCAAGGTGTCCCCAGGCCCCGGAACACCGGCCGCTTGCGGCGGGGTGGGTCCGTTGGAGTTATGAACCCTTCCCGTCCCCTACCCGATGGCCCCCGATGCCTTCATGGCCTGAATTTCACCTTCCGCGTATCCCAGTCCCTTCAATATCTCCTCCGTGTGTTCCCCGAGCTTGGGCGCCGCCATGGTGATTTCCGCCTGGGTTTTCGATAATTTTATCGGATTGTTCAATACCTTGATCCGGCCGTACTCCGGATGATCCCAATCCACGAAGAATTCGTTGGCGATGGCCTGCTGATCTCGGGAAACTTCCAGTGGAGACGTCACCGGAGACCAGACGATCTTGGTCTGGCTCAGGATCCCGATCCACTCGGCATATGTCCGGCTCCGGAAGATCCCGTCGAGAATGCCCACGAGTTCCCCGGCATTCTTGAACCGTTCTTCATACGTGGCAAATCGGTGATCATTTTCCAGCTCCGGATGGTCAATGGCCTTGCAGAACCCGGGCCAGTAATGCTGGGCATTGGTCATCCCCAGCATGATCCAGCGATGGTCCTTCGTTTCATAGACGTTCCGAATCGGGTTCCCCATGGTCTTGCGCTGGGGCCTCACGGCGTCCTCACCGGTGATCAGACAACCGGCGACATCAAATCCCAGCACCCAGGTAGACGTGTTGTACAGTGATATTTCAATCTCCTGGGCCACGCCGGTTTTTTCGCGGATGTACAAGGCGGACATGATCCCCGCCAACAGGCTCAGCGCGGTGATGCTGTCCCCATACCCGGGACGGGAGATATTGGGCGCGATTCCCGTATCGTGCATCAGATCCATGACGCCGCTGCGGGCCCAGAAGGCGACGGTGTCGTAACCTCCGGTGTTTTTTTCGGGGCCGCGTTGACCATAGCCTGTGACATTGGCACAGATAATCCGGGGATTGATCTTGGACAGGATCGGATAGGTCAGACGAAACTTCTCCATCTCGTAGGGCCGCAGGTTGTTCAGAAAAACGTCGGTGGTCGCCGCAAGCTTATGCAGGATCTCCTGGCCTTCCGGGGCTCCCAGATTCAGAGCGAGGCTTTTTTTGTTTCGATCGGTATGCTCCCAGTAATAATTGATCGAATTAGGTTTAGCAAATCCGGACATCCCCTGCTTCAGGGCATGGCGCCAGTTATCGCCCTTGCCGGGCGGTTCAACGTGAATGACCTCGGCGCCCCAGCTTCCCATCAACATCCCAACGATGGGCATGGCAACGGCGCCCCCCACTTCAATAACCCTGATTCCCTGCAGTTCTCCGGCCATGAACATTACCTCCCCTTGATTGAATTTACATGCACGATCCCTTATGTTGCTTGCCTTATGCCTTTTGCGGCGACGCCTCTTACCACGGGATGAGACGGGCCTCTTCGAAAGTCTGCTCGATCCGGATCAGTTCATTCAACTTTGCCAATCTTTCGCCTCCCTTGACGCCCGTCTTGATCATGAGGGCATTCCAGGCCACAGATAGATGGGCAATGGAATCATCCGGCGTCTCCCCCGAACGGTGAGAGAGAATGATCTTCATCCCGTGGGACTGGGCCAGGGAAATCGTCTGTTTTGCCCCCGTGATCGTGCCGACCTGGTTGGGTTTTATGATCATGGCGCCGGCCGAACCCTTCCCGATGCCCGTTTTCGTCCGCTCATAATTGCTGGCATAAACATCATCCGCACAGATCAGACATCGGTCGCCAAAATTCCCGTTCAGCTGCGCAAATGAATCGTAATCGTTGCTGTTGAAACCGTCTTCCACATAAATCAAATTGAATCGTACGATGAGTTCTCCAAGAAAATCCAATTGCTGTTGTGTGGTTCTGCAGGCCCCTTCCCGGTCATACCTGTAAACCTTGCCTGCCGGATCCCAGAAGCGGTCTGCCGCCAGATCCAACCCCATTCTGATCTCGACACCCTCTTCGTCCGAAATCCTGTCCGCCGCCTCTTTGAGAATCTGCAGCGACTCGACATCGTTGAGATTAGCCGCCCAGGCGTTTTCATCGTCCGTTCCGCCTGTAAATCCGGGATCCTTTCTCTCCAGCAATTTCCCGACTTGATCGTGAACCCTCAGGTTGATTTCAATCGCCTGCCGGACCGTCTTCGCCCCTGTGGGAACAATCAGATGCTCCTGCATGTCCGGGGCAGGACCAAGACTGTGCGCACCTCCCCCGATAATGTTTCCCAAGGGGTAGGGGAGGGTCCATCCTTCATCCTTGCGAAACAATTTGAACAGGGGGATCTTCAGGGAATCCGCCGCCGCTGTTCCAACCGCGATCGACAGGATGGCCGCCGTATTGCCGCCGATTTTTTCGAAATTCGGCGTACCGTCGACCTGTTGCAGCATGTCGTCGATCTTTTCCTGTTCCGCTGCATCCATGCCGATGAGCGCGGGAATCAGCGTTTTTTCAAGGATGGCCACGGACTCGCGTAATCCACCGGGCGCATAGGCCGGCGCCTCAAATTCCCCCCGGCTCCCCGGGGCGCCGAACGGCGCGGCCACCCGTCCAAAGCCCTTTTCCGTAATCACATCCACTTCCAGGGTTTCGACCCCCCGGCTGTCATAAACCGTCCGATATCGAATATGAGCAATCGTGGTTTCCGGCATGGATGGTTCTCCTCCTGCAGCGGTTACGTTTGATCTTTCGATTCCGTCAATAGCCTTCCGAAAAGCAATTTTACAAAGACTCCACCTCTGTTATTGAAACGTCCGTTGTCCCGGCCTTGCGTTGGAAAACGATGTTCTTCCGCCACGCGTCGCCCATTTCCGGATAATCTTCCCGGTTATGGGAGCCGCGGCTTTCCGTTCTGAGGAGCGCCGCCTGCAGAATCAGCCGCCCCACGGTATGGATGTTCAGCGTTTCGATCAGACCGGCCAAGTCAGCAAAGGAGCGGTTTTCCACCATGCAGAGACGATCGATCTTCTTTTGCCCGATTTCGTCCATGGCCTTGAGGGCCTTGCGCAGCCCCTCCTCGTTGCGGATGACGCCGGCATAGCGGCCCATCAATTCCGTGATTTCCTTTTTCACCTCGCGGTAATCGAGCCCCTTGTCCCGGTTCCAATGGGCGGCGATGTCCTGCGCGGTCTTCCCGACGATTTCCGGAGAAACGGCGGGCATAGCGCTGGAGAGGGCTCGCCCCGACGCCTGCGCCCCGGCGATCGCGCCGAAAACCTGCGTTTCCGTCAGGGCGTTTCCGGGCAGGCGGTTGGCGCCCATCGTGCCCGACTGCGCCTCGCCCGCGGCATACAACCCTGCGACTCCGGTTTCGCAGCGCTCGTTGATGACAATGCCGCCCATGAAATAGTGGGCGCCCGGCGCCCATTCGTAGGACTGCCATGTGGGGTCGAAATTCAAGGAGGCGCAGGCATTCATAAAAGCCTTGAATTTCATAAGCTTCTCTCTGGGGACCCCTGAGAAGTCTCCGTAAACGCCGCCGTGGGGGGATGCCCTTCCCTCCAGGATCTCTTTCTGGGTGCAGCGGGCGACCTCGGCGCGGGATACCTGTTCCGCCTTGTCGGGGTGGTATTTCTTCATATAACGCTCGCACAGGCCGTTGTAGAATCGCCCTCCGATCGTCACCCCGCCATCACCCGGGGGGGGCGTGCCCCGCATCGTTTCGGGGCGGATCATGCAGGCCCGGCTCTGGACAAACTCCATGTCGGACAGTTGCGCCCCCGCTTCATAGGCCAGCGCGCATCCGTCGCCCGTGATCCCGGACAGATTCGTCGTCAAAGAAAATAAGTTTCCCGCCCCTCCCGTCGCGATCACAACGGATTTGGCCTGAACGATCAGAAGGGTGTCCCGGTCGATTTCCAGCGCCGCCGCGCCGCAGACGGCGCCGACCCGCCGCAGGAGAGCGACCACCATCACGTGGTCGAGGACCTCGATGCCGAGCCGGGCGGCTTCCCGGACCAACCCCTTGAAGAACCCGCCATTGTAGCGGTCGCCGGCAAGCATTGCCCGGGGCATGGCATTGCCGGGATAGGGGAATAAATCGAACTTGCCTTCTATCTTGTCGAATTGGGTCCCGTAGCGCTCGACGTCCAGCGCCCGCTCCGGACCCAAGTCGGCGAGCAACCGGACCAGCCTGGGATTGTTGAGGTATTGACCGCCCTTGAGGGTGTCTTCATAATGAGAGTCCCGGCTGTCCTTCTGATCGATGGCCACCGAGATGGCGCCCATCGCGATGGCCGTGATGCAGCCGGCGGGGTAGTCGCCCTTGGACACGACGAGGACCTTGGCGCCCAGGTTATGGGCTTCGATGGCAGCCCGGATCCCAGCGCCTCCCGCACCGATGATGAGAACGTCCGTCGAAATCGTCCGCTGTTTCAATGTTTCCATAGTCGATCCTATATTTTATTTCAGCGTGGACCTGGGAATGCAGGCATAGCCGCGAATCAGGCAGCGCGCCGTTCGGTCGACGGTCGCCCTCTTCAGCACAAAGCCGCCCTTTTCCCGGACCACCTTTCCCTCAGGGGCGATGACACCGGCCGGATGGCCGATGCGCAGCTCCCCACGCTCGACGATGCCCTTCCGCGCAAGCTGGTTGGCGATCGTTCCGGGGATCATCGCGGCCGCTACGGTGCATACGGTGCCTGTTACGGGATAGGTCAGGTGCATCTTCTGCATAAACAGCAGCCGCACGACAAGGTCCACCGACTTCTCGGGAATCTTTTTGCCCGTGGTCCAGTCATGATAGTCCATGGGGGGGGCGCAGATGGCGAAAAAGGGGCTGTAGGGAACTTCATGGGTCGCCTTCCGCCAATTCTTGCAGAGGCCCATGACCTGGGCGGAGACGCTGCGGATTTTTTCAATTTTCTGCAGCAGCTTTTTGTCGGCATCGATCTGTTGGGGCGTCTCGTTGCCTTTGAGGCCCAGAGCCTCTGCGCGGATGAAGACCGTGGGGATCGCGGCGTCCACGAGTGATCCCTCGAAGACGCCTTCTCCTTCGACCTTGAGCGTATCCGTCACTCTTCCCGTGGGCAGAAGCTTCCCGGTGAGACCTCCGGCGCTGTCCGCCCAGTCCAGGACGATCTTGGCGCCCGTTCCCGGCACGCCGTCGATTCTGTGCTTGCCCTCCACGGCCGCATGCTTCCCCTTCACAGGAACTTCCGCGACGATCACCTTGCCCGTGTTGACTTGGTGGATCCGGACTTTGGTCATCGGCTCCACCGCTTCCACCAGCCCCTCGTCGATGGCAAAGGGGCCGACGGCTGCAGAGACATTTCCGCAGTTGGATTTCCAGTCGATCATCGGTTCGACCATGCTGACCTGGCCGAATAAATAGTCCACGT
>JAPLJW010000065.1 GCA_026388365.1 Deltaproteobacteria bacterium
AGAGAACGGATCAGATGGGAAAGGAGGTTTAAATATTGGATCGGAGAACGAAGGAGCAGGTTGCTGCTGAACTCCATGAAAAACTGAAAGATTTCAAATTGGCCGTTCTGACGGGTTATAGCGGAATGGATGTGGCGAAGATGATGGCACTGAGGGTCGTGCTGCGCAAGACCAACACGGAGCTTCGGGTTGTCAAAAATTCACTGCTCTCCATCGCGTCCCGCGAAACGGATTTCTGCGCGTTGGCAGAGCACTTCCGGGGTCCTCTCGCCGTTGCGATCGCCCGCGGCGACGTGGTCGAGACCACCAAGGCGCTGGTTGATTTTGCCAAGAAGAACGCCAATCTTGAGATCAAGGCTGCCGTGATGAGCGGCAAACCCCTGAGCAGGGAACAGATCGTGATCCTTGCTGAACTGCCGAGCCGGGAGATTTTGATCGGGAAGCTGCTTTCCTTGATGGTCGGGGTGCAGACCTCCCTCGTGAATGTCCTAAGCGGGGTTCCGAGGAATTTGGTACAGGTTCTCGATGCCTATCGGGAAAAGAAGGCGTCAGCAAATTAAAAAAAACATACAGGAAGGAATAGAACAATGGCGAATGAGATGACCAAAGAGGATGTCGTAAAATTCATTGAGGGGATGACGGTTCTTGAGCTTTCGGAACTGGTGAAGGAGTTGGAGCAGAAGTTCGGTGTGAGCGCTGTCGCGCCGGTTGCCATGGTTGCGGCCGCGGGTCCCGCACAGGCGGCTCAAGTTGAAGAAAAAACCGAGTTTGATGCGATCCTGACAGGATTCGGCGATCAGAAGATTCAGGTGATCAAGGTGGTCAGGGCCATCACCGGTCTGGGGCTCAAGGAAGCCAAGGATCTGGTGGACGGTGTTCCTAAGCCGATCAAAGAGGCCGTCTCCAAGGATGAGGCCGCCGATATCAAGAAAAAGATCGAAGAGGTTGGCGGCGTTGTTGAAATCAAGTAAGTAGGCCGCGTCGGAAAAGAACGGCAAGGAACAGAACCCCGCGATACAACAGGTTGTCTGCACTCAATTGCAGAAAGACAGGTTGGGTGGGGTTCTTTTCTCTGATTGTTATGGGTGAAAATTTAAGATCGCTGGCGGCTCAAGGCGAAAGGATGCTATGGGCGAATTTAGAAAGAATTTTGGACGTATCCGGAGGATACTGGATATCCCCAACCTGATCGATATCCAGACCGATTCCTACCGAAAGTTTCTTCAGCAGGAGATCAATCCGGACCAAAGGGGGAACTATGGTCTACAGGGTGCCTTCAACAGCGTCTTTCCCATTTCCGATTTCAGCGGAAAATGTTCCCTCGAGTTCGTAAGTTACAGGATCGGTGATGTCCGGTACGACATGCAGGAGTGTGTTCAGAAGGGAATGACCTATGCGGCCCCGCTGAAGATCGTGGTCCGACTGGTTGTTTTCGATACGGAACGAAATACGGAGCCCAAACCCATACGGGACATTAAGGAACAAGAGATCTATTTCGGCGAAATTCCTCTGATGACCGAAAACGGGACCTTTATCGTGAATGGTACGGAAAGGGTGATCGTCAGCCAGCTTCACCGCTCGCCGGGAATCTTTTTTGATCATGACAAGGGCAAAACCCTCGCCAGCGGCAAGTTGATCTACTCATCCCGGGTCATTCCGATTCGCGGATCGTGGCTGGATCTCGAGTTCGATTCCAAGGACCTTCTCTATGTGAGGATTGACCGCCGGCGAAAGATGCCGGTGACGATCCTCCTGAAGGCGATGGGAAATTCCACGCAGTTCATCCTGAATTACTTCTACAATATTGAACAGATTCTTTTGGAGGACGGTCGTTTCTATATGGCCGTGAATGATTCTCTGGTCGGGGAAAAGGCTCCTGCGGATGTCGAGACGAAGACCGGAGAGATCGTTGTCAGGAAGGGGAGGAAGATCTCCAAACCCCTGCTGAAGAAGATGGTCGATTCCGCAGTGACCCGGATACCGGTAAACGACGAGGATATCATCGGGAGAATCTTCTCTTCCGATATACTCGATACCGAGACCGGTGAAATCCTGATCCGGTGTAACGAGGAGCTGACGGCGGAAGGGTTGCAGCTTCTGAGGGACAAGAGGATTGCCTCCTTCCGGTTCATTCATATCGATGAAGATCGCGAGAATGCCTCCATTCGGGATACGCTCCTGATGGACCGGATCGAAACGGCGGAGGACGCAATCATCGAAATCTACCGGCGACTCAGACCGAGCAATCCGCCCACGCCGGAGACCGCGCACAAATTCTTCAACAGCCTCTTTTTTGAACCGGACAGCTATGATCTCTCCGATGTGGGGCGCGCGAAGATGAATTACAAACTTCGGTTGGATGTTCCGACGAGCGTTACGGTTTTACGCAATGAGGATATCCTGGCGGCCGTGAAGTATCTGATCGACCTTAAAAACGGCACCCCCGATTGCAGCGTGGACGACATCGACCATCTGGGCAACCGCCGGGTTCGTTCCGTGGGGGAACTGATCGAAAACCAATACCGGATCGGCCTGGTTCGGATGGAGCGCGCGATCAAGGAGAAGATGAGCCTGCAGGACATCGAAACCATGATGCCCCACGATCTCATCAACGCCAAACCGGTCTCGGCCGTCGTGAACGAATTTTTCGGAAGCAGCCAACTTTCTCAGTTTATGGATCAGACCAACCCGCTTTCCGAGATTACGCACAAACGAAGATTGTCGGCCCTCGGACCGGGAGGTTTGACACGAGAACGGGCGGGATTCGAGGTCCGCGATGTCCATCCCACCCATTACGGCCGCATCTGTCCGGTGGAAACCCCGGAAGGTCCGAACATCGGTCTGATCGTCTCCCTGAGCACCTTCGCCCGGGTGAATGCATTCGGATTCATTGAAACGCCTTACCGCGTGGTGAAAGAGGAGCGGGTGCTCGATGATGTGCGTTACCTGACGGCCATCGAAGAGGAAAACCTGATCATCGCCCAGGCTGACAGACCCCTCGATAAGGTCGGGGCGCTGATTTCTGCGAGAAGGGGAGGCGACTTCCTCGCCGTTGTGCCGACGGATGTTAATATGATGGATGTCTCCCCCAACCAACTGGTCAGTGTGGCGGCCACCCTGATCCCGTTTCTGGAACATGACGACGCCAACCGGGCCCTGATGGGATCCAACATGCAGCGGCAGGCGGTGCCCCTGATGAAACCCGAGGTTCCCCTGGTGGGAACAGGGATGGAATCCGTTGTGGCGCGGGACTCCGGTGCGGTTATGGCGGCCCGGAGATCGGGTGTGGTGGAGAGTGTGGATGCCGCGCGGATCGTCGTTAAATGCGACTCCCCCGCGAAGGAAGGGCTGGACACGGGGGTGGATATCTACAACCTGATCAAGTATCAGCGCTCCAACC
>JAPLJW010000272.1 GCA_026388365.1 Deltaproteobacteria bacterium
CCGACGGTCGCGATGCGGGAGGCGGA
Organism: Deltaproteobacteria bacterium; assembly: GCA_026388365.1. Next base: position 27 of record JAPLJW010000272.1, read on the forward strand.
CCGGGATTACGCCGGCGCCTTCGCGCTCCCGAGCGACGCCCCGGGCAGCACCTACAGCATCGGCCGCCAGTCCTGCGATACCCGGAAAGTGGAAGAGGCGACCTTCGACCGGGGGAACCTTTTCTTCGGAGGCCATGAGGCCCTCGTCGTCTTCGACGACGTCTTCATCCCGTGGGAGCGGGTCTTCCTCTGCGGCGAGCACGAATTCGCCGGCGGTCTCGTCGAGCAGTTCGCCTCCTACCACCGGCAAAGCTACGCCTGCAAGGTCGGCGTGGGGGACGTTCTGATCGGCGCCGCACAGACGGCGGCGGAATACAACGGCGTCGCAAAGGCGTCGCACATCCGCGACAAGATCATCGAGATGAACCACCTGAACGAGACCCTCTACTGCGGCTGCATCGCCTGCGCCGCGGAGGGTCACCGGGAGACGAGCGGAACCTGGATGGTGGACACGCTCCTCGCCAACGTCCACAAGCAGAACGTGACCCGCTTTCCCTACGAAATCGCCCGGCTCGCCCAGGACATCGCCGGGGGGCTCCTCGTCACCCTGCCTTCGGAAAAGGACCTGAAAGCCCCGGAGACCGGTCGCTGGCTGGAGAAGTACTGCCGGGGCCGGGCCGACGTCCCGGCGGAACACCGGATGCGGATCCTCCGGCTGATCGAAAACCTGACGCTGGGGGCGGCGGCCGTCGGCTACCTGACGGAATCGATGCACGGGGCTGGCTCGCCGCAGGCGCAGCGGGTCATGATCGCCCGCGGGGTGAACCTGAAGGAAAAACAGGCGGCGGCGAAGCGCCTCTGCGGCATCCCGGAGGAATAAAGAAGAAAGACGTTCCATCGGAAACGGAAAAGGAGAAGGGAAAGCAGAGGGGAATCATTCCGGAGATCCCCCGGAAGCGGGAGATGCGGCGATAAGACCTGAATCGCCTGGAAAGATCCGGTTTATCATCGAAGTCATCCTGTGGGAACGGAGGTAAAGGGGTTGCCGGATCCGGAATACCGTCGGGCCATTGATCTGTCCCGGAAGATCGCCGCTGAGGTCGGGACGCCCCGTTTCTATCTGGAGAGGGAACGGGAGGTGGCTCTCTCCCGGGAACTGTTCGCCGCCGAGCCGCTCGTCGCGGCCGGCATCCGGCTCGCGGAAGAACGGGGGGATTGCCTCGGCCACGGTCTCATCCACGTACGGAAGGTGGCCATCGATGTCGGCGCCCTGATCCTCATCGAGGAAGGAGGCGGACTTCCCGGCGCCCGTGTCCGGCGTCTGGTCCTCCTCGCCCACTTGGCCGGCCTCCTCCACGACATCCGGCGGGCGGAGAAGGACCACGCCGAGCGGGGTGCGGACGAGGCGGCCAGACTTCTAACTTCCTTCCCGATTCAGGACGATGAATGCGCAGGGATCGCCGGCGCCATCCGGAACCATGAGGCTTTCCGTCCCTTCCGGACCGAAGCCGGTCCCACGGAGCGGCTCCTTTCCGGCGCCCTCTATGATGCGGACAAATTCCGCTGGGGACCGGACAACTTTACGGAAACCCTCTGGGCGATGATCATCCCCTGCGGTATCCCCCTCCGGTCGCTCTTGCCCCGATTTCTCCCCGGTCTCGAGGGGGTCCGGAAGATCCGCGAGAGTTTCCGGACGGCGACGGGACGCGAATACGGACCGGATTTCATCGAC
>JAPLJW010000168.1 GCA_026388365.1 Deltaproteobacteria bacterium
AGCGCCTGGATGTGGAGGTTGACCGGCCTCGCCCCGATGGCGCAGCCTCCCGGCAGGGAAACCCGCGCCTCCCCCATCCGCGCCACGAGGGGACCGAGGACCAGAATCGAGGCCCGCATCGTCCGGACCAGGTCGTAGGAGGCCTCGCAACGGGTGATCCCGCCGGCGTTGATCCGGACCGTCTCCTCCCCCTCGATCTTCACACCGAGGCTTCCCAGCAGCTTTCGGATCGTCTTGATGTCCAGGAGGTCCGGAATGTTGTGAAAGGTGTTCCATCCATCGACAAGAAGCGACGAGACCAGGACCGGCAGCGCGGCGTTCTTCGCGCCGCTGATCCGGACATCCCCCTGAAGCCTCCGCCCTCCGACGATCACGATCTTGTCCATCGTTTAAACCCCTTTCAAGATCACCTTTTCCTGCATACCCTCTTCATACTTCATCCAGCGGGGGAATCGTGATCCTGCAAGCGCGCATTGTAGATTTTTCGGGCACCCTGCCCCCGCAGCGGAGCGAGGAGGCGCAGGGTCGAAAAATGTACAGCGCGCGGAGGGATCACGATTTTACCGCATCTCTTTCTTCTGCGCCGACGCGACGCGGTCGATCCCGCCGTAGTCCTTTCGGAAGAAGATATCGTCGTAGCCGCCGTCATCCCGGAAGAGCGCCTCAACCCGATCACGCTGCCCCTCGCCGATCTCCAGGAAGATCCGGCCGCCTGCCTTCAGGCGATGTGCCCCTTCCCCGATGATGTTCCGGTGAAAGGCCATACCGTCCGGGCCGGCGATGAGCGCCCCCCGGGGTTCGAAATTCCGGATCCCCGCCGGCAGGAGGTCGTATTCAACCTCCGGGATATAGGGCGGATTCGAACAGATGATATCCCAATCCCCGGAAACCGCCGCAAAGAGGTCCCCTTGAAAAAAATCCATGCGCTCGGCCACGCCGTGGGACAGGGCATTCCGGCGGGCAACCGCGAGCGCCCCCGGCGAGAGGTCCGTTGCGGCCACCCGGGCCGCGGGCAGTTCCCGAGCCAGGACGACGCCGATCACGCCGCTTCCCGTCCCGATATCGAGCACCCGCAAACCCTCCCCGGGAGGGCGGTAAAACCGCAGGACCTCTTCGATCAGGCATTCCGTCTCCGGTCTCGGGATCAGGACCTCGCGGCCGACCTCAAAGCGGAGGGACCAGAACTCCTTCTCCCCGAGGATGTAGGCGACCGGTTCGCCGAGGCTTCGTCTTTCGACCCAGCGCATGAACCGGGCGGCCTCCTCTCCCGGAAGCTCCCTTTCCGGTTGCATCAAGAGCTGCAAACGATCCATCCTCAGGAAGCGCATCAGGAGAACCTCGGCGTCGAGCCGGGGGGAGGGGCTGCCTGAGGCATTCAGGTCATGGGCCGCACGCTGGAGGGTCGTCCGGATATCCGTCATGGTTGAGAACCTCCCCCGTGCCCGCGATTCGTAAAAATCCCCCGGCTTCCGTCGGGGCAGGCTCCGGCAAGGCGCACGATAGACGCGCCGCCCTCCGGGCCGAGACCCCCGGCAAGGAAGAAAGCCTTGTCCTTGATTGCGCCCCGTCGCCCTGTAAGCGGGGTTTCCGGTTTGCGCTCCCGGTCCTGAGGCGTGAGGCGTCGGGGATATGTGGGGACAGCTTGCGGCAAGGCGTCCCCACATATCCCCGGAACACCGTCATCAATGCCCCGATTGTTTGAGCGCATCCGCCTGAAAATGGGTCGTCAGGGCGTCGATCATGAAATGGATGTCGCCGCTGAGAAAATTCTCCAGGCTGTAGGAGGTGAGCCCGATCCGGTGGTCCGTCACCCTCCCCTGCGGAAAATTGTAGGTCCGGATCCGTTCGCTCCGGTCCCCGCTTCCCACCTGATTCTTCCTCGTCTCGGAAATTGCGTCGTTGTGCTTCTTCATCGCCGCATCCAGGAGGCGCGCCCGGAGGACCTTCATCGCCTTGTGCTTGTTTTTGAGCTGGGACTTTTCATCCTGGCAGGTGACGATCAGGCCGGTCGGCAGGTGGACGATCCGGACGGCCGAATCGGTTGTGTTGACGCTCTGTCCGCCGTGACCGCTCGAATGGAAGACATCAATCCGGAGGTCATTGGGATCGATCTGGAGATCCACCTCGTCCGCCTCCGGGAGGATGGCCACCGTCACGGCCGAGGTGTGGATCCGCCCCTGGGCCTCCGTGATCGGCACCCGCTGGACCCGGTGGACGCCGCTTTCGTATTTCAGTCGGCTGTAGGCGCCCTTTCCCGCAATTAGCGCGATGATCTCCTTGAACCCTCCCATCCCGCCGGCAGCGGTGCTGCTCATCACCTCGATCTTCCAGCCGGAGGTCTCTGCGAAGCGGGAGTACATCCGGAAAAGATCTTCCGCGAAGAGCCCCGCCTCATCCCACCCCGTGCCGGCCCGGATCTCGAGAAAGACG
>JAPLJW010000226.1 GCA_026388365.1 Deltaproteobacteria bacterium
AAGAGGTCCCGCCTCTGACGATGCCCTGGATTAATAAGCAAGAAACGCTCAACCCTTTAAAAAGGGGCGGGAGAACTATTTTTTTCTTGACAACTGTCAACCATATCGGATTCCTGCTTTCGCGGGAATGACGACTGGGGCATATATTGCTGCCGGAGCAATAAGGGGAAATTTCCCCATTGGAAATTCGTTATGGGTTTCGACCCGAACCGAGTGCCTTCGTCAAGGCCGGGACAACCTCGAACAGATCGCCGAGAAGGCCGTAATCGCATTTCTGGAAAATGGGCGCATCGGGATCATTATTGACGCCGACGATCACCTTGGAGGTCTTCATTCCCGCGAAGTGCTGCACCGATCCGGAGATGCCGCAGGCGATGTAGAGTTTGGGGCTAACGGTTTTCCCGGTCTGACCCACCTGCAGCGCGTGCGTTGCATAGCCGGCATCCACGGCAGCCCGGGAGGCCCCCACCGCCGCCCCGAGAACGGATGCGCAGTCTCTCAGGATTTTAAAGTTCTCCGCGGACCCGAGGGGGCGTCCGCCGGAAATGATGATTTCGGCCTCGGAAACATCCGGCCCTCCGGCATCGCCGTGTTTGATTTCCCGGATCGACAGCCGTTTCGAGTCCTGAATCGGGGCCTCATAGGTCAGGATCTCAGCCGTCCGGGGATCGACGATTTCGGGGAAAATATTGGGTCTGATCCCCAAAATCCAGGGCCGGCCGTTCACTCGAAGGGTGGCCGTCGTTTTGCCGGAAAAATGGGATTTCTTTACGATGCCGGAGGAAAAATCAATTTTCAGACAGTCCAGAACCAGAGGCGCCTCTTTCAGCGAGGCCACCCGGGCCAGCATATCCTTTCCGTATTGGCCGGCAACCCCCATGAGCACATCCAGATGAAATGCGTCCATCGCAAGACAGAGCGCCCGAGCCTGCACCTCCGGAAAGGACGACGGGTTCGGTTCCGGCGTTCGGATACCTACGATCTTTTCCGCACCGTAACGCTGCAATACCTCGCGGCAGGCCTCCGCGTGATCGCCGAACAGCAGAGCGTAAACCTCGTTGGCCGCATCCTGCCTTGCCGCAGTCAAGGCGCCGAGAAGGGTCTTCTTGATCTCGCCGCCCTTCTCCTCAATGAGAACGCCGATCCTCGCCATAGACCCCTAACCCTCTCATGGGGTGATCATCATCCGTGATTGCGACGGCTGCCCATCACGAATATTTCGCTATAAGACCTTCGCCTCATCCCGCAACAGGCGCAGAAGCTCATGTACCATGTTTTCCGGGCTGTCCTTCAGGATCATTCCTCTGCCCCGGTCGGGAACCGGTTGAAGTTCCAGGAGCTCCACCGTTTGAATGGGCTTTGAAATCCGGAGATCCACACTGTTGACGATCTTGAGTTCTTTCTTCTTTGCCCTCATCATATCCGGAAGGGTGGGACACCGCGGCCGGTTCAACCCCTTGGCGGCGCCGACGATGCAGGGGATGGACATCTCGATCACCTCGCGCACATCCCCCTCCATCTCCCGCTCTACGGTGACCGTACCTCCAGCCATGGAAAAGGCCGCCACATTCACCACGACCGGCAGGTCAAAAAGAGCGGCGAGACGAAAAGGAATCTGCATCCCCTCCGTATCAACCGATTGTTTGCCGGTAAAAATAAGACCCGGGGAACCGTCCATATCGATGGCCTTCTGAAGCAGACGGCTCGTTTCCAGACTGTCCGTAAAATAGCGGTCCGTTTTGACCAGAATCCCCCGGTCCGCGCCCATGGCCAGGGCAGAACGCAACGTCGCAGAGGCAGACTCCTTCCCGACCGTGACCGCAATCACCTCGGAACCGCCCTCGTTTTCCCGGATCTGGAGGGCCTGTTCCAAGGCGTATTCATCGTAGGGATTCATGATGAACTTGACGGTCTCGTCAAATCCCGTACCGCCCAAATGCCTGATGTTGGCCGCCGTGTCGGGCACATGCTTTATGCACGCGTAAATCTGCATTGCTTAAATCGCTTGAGCCGAATCATCCCACAAAAGAGGCGGGAACGCACCTCACCCCAGCCATCCAACTCAAATGGAACGAGGGCCTTGGGGGTACTTCCTGCGGGAGTGGCAAATCGCTCCCGCAAGATTATTTCGTGCCAAAATAGTTCCGGACAAACCGGACAAACCGTTCGTTTTCCTCGTCCACGCCCGGTGTCACCCGGAAATAGCCGTCCTTCCCGTGGATCGGCTTGATGCTCTTGAGGAAGATCCGCTCCATCTCGAGCCCCGCCGCCAGGATGTCATTAGTGGTCTTGCCCGTCATCGTGGCATCGACGAGCATGTAATTGCCATGCGCCGGGAAGGGCTTCAGGCCGACCTGAACCAGTTCTTTGGTGAAGATCTCCATCCAGCGGTTGTTGTGCTTCACCTTCGCTGCAACCTCTTCCGGGTTGTCCAGAATCGCCTCCGCGGCCGCCATCGCCATTAGGCTCACGTTCCAAGGGAGGAACATGGTGTTGAAGGCCTTGACCATCTCATCCGTTCCGACCACGTACCCGAAGCGGATCCCGGCGAAGCCGTAGGCCTTCGAAAAGGTGTGGGAGAGGAAGACCTGGGGGTATTTCCGGAGCAGGAAGTCTTTGGACGGGATCTCCGGATGGTAGTCCAGATAGGCCTCGTCGATGCACAGCGGAATCCCCGTTTCGCAGAAGCGGATCAGGTCCTTGTCGTCAATGAAGATCCCCGTCGGGTTATTGGGGTTGATCACAAGAATCAGTTTGGTCTTGGGCGTGATCGCCTTGAGCATGGCGTCCACGTCGTACTGCAGATCTTCTTTCCTGAGCGGAACGGAGACCACCTTCCCGCCGGCCAGTTCCGCCCGCGGCGGGAAGAGTTCGAAGGTAGGCGTGGAGACGATGAACTCATCGCCGGGCTGGAGGAAGATCCGCATCATGCAATCGATGATCTCGGAGGATCCATTGCACAGACCGATATTTTCCGGTCCGAGCTTATGGAGTTGACCCAGCTTGGTTCGCAATCTTATCATGCTGTCCGGATAGCGGTTTCCCTTGGACAGGATATCCGTAACCGCCTTGATCACCTTCTCGGACGGGGGGAGCGGATTTTCATTGAGCATCAGGCGACCATAATCGGGCTTTGCCCAGGCCTTATCCAGGATGCCGGTGTTGTATTCGCGTGCGGTGGTCAACCAGGGCACAAACCAATCCTTTAACTGTTTCATAATTCTCTCCTTTCATCGTTAACGTGAGGAATCTGCAATGCATTTTCCCGCAAATTCAACCATATCGTCGGTCGCTTTCGAAAACTGCTGCGCCGTCTTCACCAGCGAGGGATGACGGTTGTACTCATCCCGGGTATAGCCGTCCTCCGCGTAGGCCCTTTCGAAATAGGGTACGCGCAGCAGCTTGTTCAGCACGTCCTTCGGTATTTCATGATGGATGCTGTCATTTTTAAAAATGATTTTCCCCTGTTCCGGAAAATGGATCACCTCATCTATAAAAGTCGGCGGACAGGTGACCACGATGTCTGCTCCCGCCTTCTCTTCGAGATGCCAGATCCGCTGAACCCCATCCACGGTCGGTCCGACCCGGAGCGAACAGGAGAGCATCTTGCTCGGATAGTTGCCTTCCTTAACCAGTCGATAAGCCTTCTTGAAGATGGCCAGTTCCGCCAGACGGACATCCCCCTCGGAAAGCTCTATCCCCTTTTCCTTGGCGAAATCCCTTAACCCCCCCAGGTCGCCGTAGCGGGCCTCCATGTGGGTGATCACGGAGCGCCACCTGGAAAGATCCACTTGGTTCGCCTTCGCCTTTTCCAAGCCCCTTTTCACGGATTTGGCACAGTCCATCAATTGCGGCAGAACGAATGTCAGGGTATTGTTGGTGGCAATTCCACGGGAGGTCAGGATCTCGATGACCTCATACCCCTCCTTGGTGCCCGGCACCTTGATCATCACATTGGGATTGATGGCAACCAGTTCCGCCGCCTGCTTCAGCATGGCCTCTTTGTCAAAGGACTTACGCGGGTCCACCTGACCGGAGATGTAGCCTTCGCGATGGTTCGTTTTCTCAAACAACGGCAGGAACATATCGGAACCCCGTTTAACCACCTCCTTATACAGGAGCCAGAAAAGGGACTCTTTGTCTATCCCGGGATTTTTCTTGATCATGCCGAATGTCACGTCTTTCCAATACGGCTCATCATCCTGGATTGCCTGAAGCGACAAAGAAGGGTTGGTTGTGACGCCGCGAAACAGCGATGTTTCGGGTTTCTCCTGATTGTACATCCGATTAAACTGCCGCTTTAGTGTCTCGCGGTCCCCCTCTTTTGCCTTGGCAAGCAGCCTGCGGCACCAGTTGCTGAAGATCACGGGCGAGGAATCCCACCAGATCTCCATACCAGGGCTGACCGCGACCAATTTTTCCAACAAGTTATTCTCATTCATATTATCCCCTTCTCGTACATTAATGGCAATAAACTGTTTAGATGTATATACAATAAAACTCTGAAAGAATCAAGCTTAATCATCCTGTAAATAATTTTCTTTGATATGGTAACGACCCAGTTCAACCTCAAAAACGTATTTATCTCCCCGGTAATACGAATAGAGCAGCTCCACCGGGAGGTTGTTTTCGTCGTAGGTCAAACTTTCCATGAAAAAGGCCGCCGTATTTTCGGGAACATTCAGATAAGATGCAATGCGACCCTTTAGATTAACCGCCCGGATCGTCTGATCCGATCTGGCCAGGGTGACATTGAAACGATCGTTAATGATCTGGTACATGGAACCGGTCAGATCCATCTCCAGGATTTCCTTGAAGATGGAGTGGGGAAGATAGCTTTCCTCGTATATAAAGGGCACTTGGTTGCCGGTCCGGAGACGGCGGATGGCCACGACTTTGCCGTTCGGGCTTAAAATCAGCTTTCTGGCCACCTGTTCTTTCGCTTCCTCAACACCCTTCTTGATGATTTTTGTTTTCTCCTTGATCCCGAGTTCACACAGGTCGGCACTGAAACTCGAAATGCTCTTCAGTTTGTGCGTGATGGCCAGAGGGGTATCCGCGCAGACGAAGGTTCCACGCCCCTTTTCCTTCCGAAGCACCCCCGCCGCCGTCAATTCCGAAATGGCCTGCCTCAGGGTATTCCGGTTCACCTGACAAATTCGGGCCAGTTCCACCTCCGACGGCAGATTGGCGCCCTTCTCGTACCTCCCGGACTGGATAAGATCTTTGATCCAGGCGCTGATCTGCAGATATTTGGGGATGGGATTATCCGGATCATTAATGTTCATTTTCAGGGACTCCGCTCAGTTTGAAGCGCTCATGCCCGAAAGCGCGGACTTGCCG
>JAPLJW010000047.1 GCA_026388365.1 Deltaproteobacteria bacterium
ATGAAGTTCTATCCTCGGATCGACCGCGGCGTGGCCGTGCCGAAGGATACGCCGGCCGATATTGCGGCGAAACTGGAAAAGGCCTTCCTGGATACGGTCCATGAGAAGGATTACCATGCGAAGATCACCAAGGCGGGATTCGTGGCCATGGACCTGAACAGCCAGGAGGCCATGAAGTACATCGCCGAGGAGACGGTGGAGTACACGAAGCTGTTGGTGGAACATGATCTGCTGCTGAAATAATGGACCCCCATACCCGTTTTGTCTGCCTGCGGGACCCGCACGGAAGGTTCCCGCAGGCAGAGATGCCCTCTTGAGTGCCGGCATCGTTCTGCAATATCCTGAAATATCCGTCCGCCCATCGGGCCGGGATATGGGGCTCATTTTTTCCGGGTATTGAAAAAAAGGAGTTTTACTATGGCAAGCTTTGATTACAGGATTGTAGAGGAGGCGGCAAAGCAGCTCTATATCCGGGCCCTTTGCGATCTTCCCCCGGATGTGCGCGAGGCCATCAAAAAGGCCGCCGCCCGAGAGACCCAGCCGACGGCGCAGGAGGTCTTCAAGGCGATGCTGGCCGCGATCGATATCGCCGATGAGAAGAAGACCCTGATCTGCCAGGATACGGGATTGCCCCTGTACATGCTGAAAATCGGCAGCCGTTTTCATTGGGACGGCGCCGAGATCAAGGATCGCATCCATGAAGGGGCAAAGCGGGCGACCCTGGAATTTCCTTTCCGCTCCAGCGCGACGGATTTTCTGACCCGGGTGAATTCCCAGACGTCGGTGGGCAGGGGCCTGCCCGTGCTCTATGTCGATTTTCTCAAGGATGCGGACTACCTGGAGATGCTGATGATCCCCAAGGGCTCCGGCTCGGAGAACATGAGCGCCCTGAAGATGTTCATCCCCGCCGACGGCATTCATGCCCTGAAAAAGTTTGTCCTCGACAGCGTCATCGCCGCCGGGGCCAATCCCTGTCCGCCCGGCATCATCGGTGTCGGCATGGGCGGCACCGCAGACCTGGTCATGCGTCTGGCCAAGGAGGCCATCGCCCGCCCGGTGGGTCAGAGGAATCCGGATCCGGAAATCGCCAAAATGGAGCTGGAGCTGGAGGATGCCATCAACGCCACCGGCAGCGGCCCCATGGGGCTGGGCGGCGATATTTCCACGCTGGCGGTCCACATTGAGACGGCCCATACCCACATCACCCAGAATCCGGTCGCCGTCAATACGCAGTGCTGGCCGGCGCGCCGGGCAAGGGCCAGGATCACCCCGGACGGGCGAGTCGAGTACGGTTATTGAGGAGGGAGGAGGAAAAACCCATGGCAAGAGTTCATCTGCAGACCCCTTTTTCCGAAGAGGCGATCCGGCAGCTTCGGGTAGGGGATATTGTCCATTTTGACGGCACCCTGTTCGGGATCCGGGATCTGACCCAGATCTACATGTTCGATCAGCACCACGAACCGCCGGTCAGCCTGAAGGGGATGCCCTGCATCCATACGGCGCCCAGCCTCAAGAAGGTCGATGGGAAGTGGGCGCCCATCTGCGTGGGGACAACCACGAGCTACCGGATGGAGCGCTTTACCCCGCCGCTCATCGAGAATTACGGAGTCCGGGCCATTATCGGCAAGGGCGGTCTCTATGAGCAGAGCCTCGCGGCCATGAAAAAAGGCGGCGCCGTCTATCTGGCGATTGTGGGCGGCGCGGCATCCCTGGAGACCCAGCAGATTGTCGAGGTGGAGCAGGTCTACTGGGAGCATCTCCATCCTGAGGCGCTCTATCAGTTTCGGGTGAAGGATTTTGGTCCCCTGACGGTGGCCATGGACTCCCATGGCAATAACCTTTACAGCGAGGTGAAGGCCAAGGTCATGGCCCGGCTTCCCGAGATCTACCGGACGCTGGGCGTGGCCTGAAAGACTGCCTGTCATTACCACAAAAGCGCTTATGGCACTCAGTCTTTTCCAGATCGCAGCGATGGCCGCTCTGATTCTCCTGGCGGCGCTCATCAAGACCGGCTTCGGGGTGGGGGCGGGCATCTTCCTCTCCGCCACGCTCTGCCTGGTTATCCCTCCCAAGATGGCCATCGCCATCGGCGGCCCCGTCATGTTCCTGACCGACATTCTGCCCGTCTATCATTACCGGAAAGAGATCCGCAAGCCGGTCCTTTTCCTCCTCATGTTCGGTTCTCTCGGCGGCATCGTCGTCGGGGGAATGATCATGAACTGGATCCCGGATAAGTGGTTCATCAAGATGGTGGGCATCTTCTGCGGCGTCTTTGCGGCGCAGCAACTGATCCAGCTCTACGCGCCTGATTTATTTCAAAAAGGGGATCACTCCGTCATGGCGCGGCCGCTGCCCCAATGGGTCGGCCTTCTGATCGGACTGCTGGGCGGGGTCGCCTCCGTCATCTCCCATGCCGGCGGCGTCATTTTCTCCATCTACATGCTGCGTCTCCGGATGGCCAAAAGCGCTTTTGTGGGCACGATCGTGGCGGTTTTTTTTCTCTCGGACCTGCTGAAGATCGGCGTTTACTGGAAGATGAAACTCCTGACCCCCCAGATGCTGCTGCTCGTGGGCTGGATGGTTCCGGTTGTGATCGCCGGCAGCTTTCTGGGTTATTTTCTCCACAAACGCATCCCCGCCGGCCTTTTCGAGAAGATCATCCTGGGCTTTGTCCTCGTCGTCAGCATCCGTCTGATTTTCTTCACCTAATCCGAAGGGCCTGGTCTCCATTGCGGCATATTTTGCTTGACATAAAACGCACTTTCACCTATATTGCCCTCGCAAAAAAGCGACCATCAGAAGGAGATCATCCCACCGGATGGCAAAGGCTGTGATGGAATAAAGAGTGTCCAATGCGATCATCGGGTAAGGACGATGGTCGAGATACCCCGTACGGCCCTGACGGCCGATGAGATTGCCACTGGGGCGGAGTTCTTCTCCTTCGGCGCCAAAGACCTCGCCAGACCACCTTCGGCTTCTCCCGGGACAATGTGGACGGATTTCTGCCCTATTCCTTTTGAAACAGTGCAGAAGGGGTTTCTCGAGCGAAAGCCCTTCCGCCAAACATGCAGGAATTTTTAAACGGATGGAAACAACATTGAAATACGGGCAAGGTCATCTGACGCTTTCCCTCCCGGAAAAGGCCGGAATCTCCATCCTTCAACCCACCAGTCTCCCCGTACTGGAAAATCTGGAGGAGGCCTTTGGCCGGGCCATGGATACCCCTCTCGGCGGCTTGCGTGTGGAAGCGATGGCGACGCCGAGAACGGTGGCCATCGCCGTGCCCGATGAGACCCGGCCGGCGCCGGTCAAGACGCTCCTGCCGCTGCTGCTGAAGCGGCTCTATAGGGACTTCACGGATCTGCGCCCCGACGATATCACGATCATCATCGCCGCCGGTCTGCATCCGCCTCTCGATGAGGCAGGATTAAGACGGGTGGCGCCGGAGACGGTTGCGCCGGGTTGCAG
>JAPLJW010000157.1 GCA_026388365.1 Deltaproteobacteria bacterium
CTCCTCCGCGCCCCCCAGGCCGTACCAGGCGTTATAAAAGCCCGGCCTGCTCCCCCGGACTACGGCCTAGTATTTCTTCTGACTTCCCATGTCAATTCTCCCCAAAGAATGCCGATGTGTCGCACCACGGACCGATCCGGACCGGTCTGCGGACTTCTTAAATACAATTGCAGGCTGTTCAAAAGCCCGTCCCGTACCGGAGACGGGATGCCCCGATGCAAGGCCCCCGAAATCCTGAGCCGTGAGGCGCACTTTAGGGTACGTTAAACGGCGAAGGATGAGGGAAACGCCGCAGATGGGCGTTTTTGAAGCCCGCCCACAGGGTGGGGCTTCCCGGTAAGGAAACCATCTGTTTTTATTGCGCCCCTTATCCCCGCCCTCAAGGCGGGGATTGCGGGATGCGCTCCCGGTCAACAGCCTGTTAAGAGCCCGGATTTTTCAACGGAGGGAGATAGGGCGTCTTGAGATACTGCCTGGCGTCCATCTGGGAGACCCCTTCACCCCCCTCAACCTCCAGAGTCCCGCGGTAGTACTCCTCCGCCTGCTTCCGCTGCCCGCGGACGTCCTGAATCATCCCCAGGCGCAACAGGGCCGAGGCCCGGATGCGACCATGGTAAGGCGCCGCATCCTTCAGGACCTTCTGAAAACAGTCCCCCGCCCTGGCGTATTCCCCCTGATTGAACAGGATCCGTCCCAGCAGGTGATCGTGACGGGGCTGGAGCTGGGGGGCAAGGTTCCCGGTCTGAATCCCTTTCTCCAGATCCCGGGCGATGGCATAAGCCTCATCGAACCGCCCGAGTTCGGAAAAGATGTTGGCCAGGGAAAACGAAAAGTTATAATTTCGGGGAAACCTCTCCCGGAGGTCCACGGTCATGGCCAGGGCCAGGGCCGGCTGCCTCTCGAAATTGATGTAAACCGACGAGAGCTCCGCCTGGGCAAGCTCCCGTAAAAGGTCCCCTTTCTGCATGGCCAGTTCCAGCTCCTGAATGCCCCGGTGATGGTCCCCGGCGGTAATCAGCATCGAAGAGAGGAACCGGGTCACGCCCGGGAGCTGGTCGAGATGGTAATGAAGCAGGCCCATCGGAAAATAGATGTCGTAATTGGCCGGATCCGCCGCTCTCGCCTTTTCCACGTAATTCCAGGCATTCGCGCTCTCCTGCGCGACCGTGAAATAACTCCGCTGCGCAATCGCCAGCCGGACCTTGACGATTTTCGCGAGCGTCAGGGCAAAATAGGCCTGACCGTCCCGGGGATTCTTCGCGACCCGCTTCTCCCCCCGGACCAACGCTTCGCCGATATAACGGAGCATCTCCTCCTGGCTCTTCTCCCGTTCCTTCGGATCGAAACCCATCTCATAGGAGAACATCCGGGCCAGGGCCAGGAACGCATACCCCGTCGGGCTCTCCCGATCCAGTTCCGCCGCCTTCTGGAAAGAGGAGATCGCGCCTGCATACTCCAGGTTAAAAGCGCTTTCGATCCCCTGACGGAGATAGGCGCGGAGTTGGCCTGGCTGGGTTTCCGCCGCCGCCGCTTCCCCGGCGCAAAGCAGAAAGGAGAGACCGAGGAAAAGAATTGCAGCCAGCCGCTGCTTCATAAGCCGAACCTCTTCCGACCGAAATGGCTGCTTTCAGCACCCCAACGGCGGAAACCTTTCCGAAAACAATCCGTGTCTATGCCTTACCGGCTTTTTGAACGAATATCAAGGACCGGTTGTTCGGGAATGCCCCGGCATACCGGAAAAGGGTGTCCGCCGGTGAGAAACCTGTTCTCCTCGGAAACCGATTCCGACCGGCCGTCGCCCATAAAATGATTGACTTCAAAGGGTCATGGTGATAGGGGAAACTTCCCTTGGACCGGGAGGAGAG
>JAPLJW010000111.1 GCA_026388365.1 Deltaproteobacteria bacterium
CTGGAAGACCGGATTGCCGCGTCCCCATGAATTCACCGGGGCCGCGGATGACCAGATCCTCTTCGGCGATCCGGAAGCCATCGTTGGTCTGTTCCATGATCCGGAGACGTTTGCGCGCATCCTCCGAACCGATTTTCTGCGCAAGGAGGATGCAAAAGGACTGGATGTCGCTCCGCCCGACCCTCCCCCGCAACTGGTGCAGTTGTGAAAGACCAAAACGTTCCGCATGTTCGATGACCATCAGCGAGGCCTCGGGGACGTCGATTCCGACCTCGATGACCGTGGTTGACACGAGGATCTGAATTCCCTTCCCGGCAAAAGCGGTCATCACACGATCCTTTTCGCTTCCCTTCATCCGCCCATGGACCAGGCCGACACGGCAGTCCGGAAAGATTTTCTGCTGCAGATGCTCCGCCATGCGCGTCGCATCCTTGAGGTCCAGATTTTCCGACGCTTCGACGAGCGGATAGACGATGAAGACCTGATTTCCTTTTTCCACCTCCCGGCGGATGATCTCGTAAACGCGGGTCCTCTGGGCCTCGGAAAACACCTTCGTCCGGACGGGTTTTTTGCCCGGGGGCATCTCATCGATCACGGAGACGTCGAGATCCCCGTAAACCGTCATGGCCAGGGTTCGCGGAATCGGGGTGGCAGTCATGACGAGGACATCCGGGGCCGGTCCCTTTTTCCGCAGCGCCGCCCGCTGAACAACGCCGAAGCGATGCTGCTCATCGATCACCACGAGTCCCAGGCTATGGAAGGCAACCCCTTCCTGGATCAGGGCATGGGTTCCGACGATCAGATCGATTCCGCCGTTCTGGATTCGGTTCAGAAGTTGTCTTTTGTCTGTCGTCTTTATCCCTCCGGTCAGGAGTTCGATTTTGAGCCCCAGTTGTTCTGCCCAGATCCTCAGATTCCGGTGGTGCTGTTCCGCCAGGATCTCCGTCGGCGCCATGATCGCCGCCTGGTGACCATTATCACAGGCGGTGACCATAGCCGCCATGGCCACCGCCGTTTTTCCACAACCGACATCCCCCTGCAACAGGCGGCTCATGCATCGGACCGACGCCATGTCCTGTTCGATTTCCGAGATGACGCGCTGCTGGGCGGCGGTCAGTGTAAAGGGAAGCAATCCGTAGAATCTCCGAACCATTTCCCCATGGGTCCGGAAAGGAATCCCCTGTTCGAGGACCTCCCCCCTCTTTCTCAAGGCCATCCCGAGCTGGAAAAAGAAGAATTCATCGTAGATCAGCCTTCGGTGGGCGTCCGAACGCATCTCCAGATAGAGGTCCATCTTCTGATCGTTCCCGGGAAAATGGACCTGACGGACGGCCTCCCGGATTTCCACGAGACCCCGTTTCCGGCAGATCTCCCCGGGGATGGGGCTCTGGATGAGATGGGCAAAATCGCGGACCACCTTCCACAGGATCCGGCGCAGTGTTTTCTGGTGCAGCCCTTCCGTTTCCGAATAAATGGGGACGATTCTCTTGAAATGGAGGAGCTGGTCATCCTGGTCATTGAGAATCTCAAAATCGGGATGGATCATTTCCCTGTCAAAGGGGAATCCGGTGATCTCCCCGGTGAGGATGACCCGCGCCTCCGGTTTGAAGGAGCCCCTCAGGAAGGCCTCGCGTCCCTTGAACCACTTGGCCTTGAGGATTCCGGAGCCGTCGTCGACGATCACCTCAAAGATTCTTCTTCGGCCGTAGAAACGGGCATCCGCCTGTGTGATTCGCCCCACGACGGTCTGCCGGATCCCGGGAACCGTTTCCGCGATCCGGGAAACCGTCCGACGATCCTCGTACCGTCGTGGAAGAAAATAGAGCAGATCCTCGACGGTGGAGAGGTTTTTCCTGGCGAGAAGGGCGGCAATCCTCGGACCGACCCCCTGGATGAATTGGACCGGCCGGGAGAGAACATCAAGGGCATTCCTCTCCGCCTCCGTTTCGGTCTTTCGTCCGCTTTTCCCCTCCATCATCGATGCGCTTTGCAGAGTGGTTTTCAGTTTGGACAGCAGAAGAGTTGCCCGGGAAAGCCGATCCCTTTTCTGTTCCTGCGGCAGGGCGTCATAACCGTCAAAGAGGTTGAGCAGCGTATCAGACAGTCCGTCGAGTTCATCCTTCCGTGATCGATTTTCTTCACTTCCGATTCCCTGTTTCAGTTGTCGCAGGAGCGAGGTCATGACCGTCTCCAGATTCTTGATCAGCGACATGCGGTTATAGGAGTCCCCCATTGCAAAGGCAAGAGGGGCCTCCATTTTATCGACGATTTTATCCAGGGATTCCATCGGTCGTCTCCACATATCGAGAGAAATCATTTCATAGCTTTTGCTTCATGATGCGATAGATGCCGAAATCCAGATCCGCGGCGTCGAATTGAAAAAGTTCTTCAAGGAGACCCTGAAATTTCTTGATGTTGTCCATTTTCACCCCATTATCCTTTCATCTCATAAACCCCGGCAAAACAAGACCCTTCTCATCAACATACAGAAGCTCCTGCTCGCGAAGGTTGCTCAAGTCTCGCTGTTTGGTCTTGTCACCCAGTTTGGCATAGAGCGCCGCATGCCAGGGAGCTCGACGCAGTTCATCTATCTGGAATGGTTTGCCTCGTTCCATAATCTGGGTCAGAATGGCGTATTGGCGCAGGTTGATGGCTTTTGTATCTCGCAAATGCTTGATGCGTGTTTCAAACAACAGCAATCTGACCATGGCATTCACCCGGTCGTGGAGACGATTAATGCCGGTCAGCATGCCTTCGAGATGAAACAGGGCGAAAGAGGTGTTCGGGTATGCCGTTTTCTGGTCTGCCTGTTTGCGGCAAAGATTGAAAAGCGAAAAGTATTGATCGATCCGCTCCATGTAGTAGCGCGCCATGGCGAAAGGAGCATAGCGGAAGCCGCCGCTATGAAGCACTGTTGCTTCGAGCACTCGACCGACACGGCCATTGCCATCCCAGAAAGGATGGATCAATTCAAAATAGTAATGCATCAGTGGCGCACGAATCAGAGCTGGTATCTCAGCGGTGACAAGTTCATCATGCCATATTGCCAGATGAGCAAGCAAAAGCTCAATATCGCCTCCATACTGCGGTGGCTTGTAACGGCCGCCATGCGCAGTATCGCCTACGCGGGTCACGATGCTTTTGGGGTTGCTCCGTATCAGCCCGGGCCGATTGTACTTGTGGGGAATGCCATTGGTAATGGCGGCATGTAGCTGTTTAATGAAGTCGACCGACAATCGCCATTGAGGGGCTTTCGCTGATTCCTGCGCGATGTTATAGGCCGTCTTGATGTTGAGGGCGCGTCGCTGTTCTTCAGCCTGCACTTGTGCGGGGTCGAGATCAAGGGCGTCTTTTGTTTCTTCTTCAGTCAGCGTACCCCCTTCGATGTTGTTGGTACTGAAGATGCTGCTGACCAGAACTTCCTGCTCCAGGCGCTTAGCCACCTGTGAAAGAGGAGAACTCAAGAACCGACCCTGTGCATCAACAACGCGCTGCAGCAGCATTGCCGCCTCACGTTGATCCACGCCGACTTGAAAGGTGAACGGACCGAAGCGTGAGGTTTCCACACGTTTCATGAAATCACCGGATGATATTTTGTCTCCAGTTACGTCCATCAAAATGTCCAGCTAAATTATTTAATAACAATTCATAAATACAGCATAATTATAATTAATCAAGCAGAATTTGTCCTGAATAATGTCCGCCCTTTTCGCGCATGGCCGGCCGGAATCCGGTGGCCTCCGCCAATTAAATAACCGATCAATATGATAGGGGTTATTGATAAGGCAGGTGAACGAGAAAGAAGTACGCAAGAATCGGATGAACCGAAAGAATTGACTTTCAAGAGGACATAGGTTAGAAGAAGACGCTTTCCTCGCAGGGAGCGGAAGTGCCGCACATGTTTGAATCGTCTATCGTCCGGCATCGTTCAGGGATTGGGTATCCCTTTGGTTTGGACACAGGCGTAAGTCATAGGGAGTTATATGAAGAAAAAGATCACATACAAGGATTCAGGGGTCGATATTGATCGGGCGAATTCCTTCGTAGAGAGGATCAAACCCTTGATCAAGGCCGCCTCGCGCAGGGAGGTGATGAGCGGCATTGGGGGATTCGGTGGTCTCTTTCATCTGGATATCAGCAAAAACAGGGATCCCGTGCTTGTCTCTTCGACGGACGGCGTGGGCACCAAGCTGAAGATCGCGCAGATGATGGACAAACACGATACGGTGGGTATCGATCTTGTCGCCATGTCTGTGAACGATGTTGTGGTCCAGGGGGCGGAACCGCTTTTCTTTCTGGATTATATCGCAACCGGGAAGCTTCTCGTGGAGACGACGGTTCAGATCGTGGAAGGTGTTGTGCGCGGCTGTCAGGAGGCCGGCTGCGCCCTGATCGGTGGAGAAACGGCGGAGATGCCGGGATTCTATCCGGACGGGGAATATGATCTGGCCGGTTTCTGCGTCGGCGTGGTCGATGCGGACAACCTGATCGACGGTTCCGAAATCCGCGTCGGGGACCGGGTCATCGGGATCGCCTCTTCGGGACTGCACAGCAACGGTTTTTCCCTAGCACGGCGCGTTCTGTTCGAGAAGGGGAAGCTCCATCCGGAAGACAAAATCGAAGGCCTGGATGAGTGCCTTGGACTCGCGCTTCTCAAACCCACGAAAATATATGTGAAATCAATCCTGAATCTCATCAAGAACTTCAACATTCGGGGGATTGTTCACATCACCGGCGGCGGTTTTACCGACAACATCCCCCGAATCGTACCCGGCCCCTGCCGGGCCGTTATCCGGAAGGGAAGCTGGACCGTGCCTCCCATTTTCGATCTGATCCGAAGGGTGGGCGGCGTCGATGAGGAAGAGATGCTGCGGGTGTTCAACATGGGGATCGGAATGATCATCATTGTGGCCGAGATGGACCAAGCTGAAATACTGGAACGACTGGAAAAGTTAGGTGAGACGGCTTACGCCCTCGGTGTAATTGAAAAGAGGGATAGCGATCAGCCGACGGTCTCCTTTGTATCGTAGTACAGGGATTTAGAGGGAAAACGGATCACCCTTCCTTTTTACGGTCGGAAAGCGGTCATGGTGAAAAAAGTCTCCATCGGCGTTCTCGTTTCGGGAAGCGGCTCCAATCTTCAATCCCTGATTGACCATATCGATCAGGGAGCGCTGGATGCGGAAATCAAGCTGGTGCTCAGCAACAATCCCAGCGCCTTTGCCCTCGAACGATGCCGGAAACACGGAATTCCGACCGCCGTGGTCGACCATCGCGAATTCGCTTCCCGGGACCTCTTTGACGGCCGGATGATTGAAATCCTGAATGCTGCCGGGGTGGAGCTGGTCGTCATGGCCGGTTTCATGCGGATCATTTCCCCGAAATTTTTCCGGTCCTTTCCCCTGCGGATCATGAACATCCACCCGGCGCTTCTCCCCGCATTCCCCGGCACGCACGTACAGCAGAAGGCCGTGGATTACGGGGTCAAGTTTTCAGGATGTACCGTCCATTTTGCCGATGAAGGGGTGGATTCGGGGCCGATCATTATCCAGGCCGTTGTTCCGGTGTACGATGAGGATGACGCCGAAAGCCTCGCCGCAAGGATATTGAAGGAAGAACATCGGATTTACCCCCAGGCCGTTCAGTATTACGCTGAGGGAAGAATCGAGATTGAAGGCCGAAAAGTCCGGATCCGGAACGTCTGCCGGGCGACGGAAAAAGCGCTACATAATCCACCTCTGACCTTTTATTAGTCTTTGGGGAGACGATCCGGCATCATGTCCCCGGTCGGTCCGTTTGTCGGCCCGAACGGTTCATTTCATATCCGGATGGGTTCAAATATGTACGATACGATCATCATGGGTCGGGATCTGAGTTCTCTGATTTCTGCCCTGTCCTGCGCCCGGGAAGGTCGGAAAACGGTCCTGGTCATGGAAGGGGATCCCGAGATGGCGTATCGGGAGGCCGGATACGCCTTTCCTTTTGATCCGAGACCCCTTTCGGGACTGGCGGATCGACAGATCTTTTCCCGTTTTCTCAGGAACATGTTGCCGGCTGATGACGACATTTCCCCGAACCGGCTCATGAAACGAGAGATCAACCGTTTCTATCGGGCCGTCTCGAAGGCCGGCAGTCTGGTCGAACGTTGGATCGCCGCAGACGAAACCCGGCGTCCGGGTGTGGTTGGGGGTATCCTCCGCCGACTGGCGCGCCTTCCGGCCGCAATTGCGGGTCGTTCTTCACTGGTCATACGGAAAAATGGAAAGGATGACGCATTCCGAAGGGTGGTGGAGGCCCAACTGAATTTTCTGTCCCATCTGGAGATGGACGGAGATCCATTCCCTCTGTCCGCAGCCTATCTCCTTTCGCTTCCCATGCGGGGTCTTTTTTACCCGCGTGGAGGAATGATCACCTGGATGAGCCGCCTGCGCCGCGCATTCACGGAGCATGGCGGCGTCCTGATGGATGGGTGTTCAGTCATCCGCATGGAGACCGAACCGGATGTCACCGTGGATGTGGAGTGCGACGGCTCTTCCTCTACCCTGCGCGGGAGAAAGCTCATTCTCAGTGCACAGTGGGAAAAGTTAGAGCTCCTGCTTCCCGGTCGGAAGGTTCTTCCCGCACAGAACCGACGCTTCTCTTCCATCCGTTCTTTGGCCTATCCATTCTGCCTTCACCTGGGCGTCCATGAGGAGGGGCTTCCGGAAAGCATGGCCTCTTATGTCGTGGTGGTCCGGGATGGAACCGGTTTTGTGACGAACGGCGACCTTGTTTTTCTGCAAACGAGTCTTCCGGGCGAAACCGATTGCGCACCTGAGGGCCGGCGGGCGATCTCGGCCACCGTTTATCTTGCGGATTCCCCGCTGCGTCTCAATGATCAGGAGCTAAAAGACGCGGCAATGGGCATCATCGACTCGCTGGAGGAATTTCTTCCGTTTCTGCGCGATAACATTGATTACCTCCGAGTGGATCAATCAATTTTTTTATCGAGGAGATATCAGGAAATGGTCAGCCGGAAATATCGAACACGGAGGCGACCGTTTTTCGGTATGAACACCCTTTCTCCCCAGACCCGGATCCCAAATGTGTTGTTGACCGGCGGCATCTTGAGCGCAGGGCTCGGTTTTGAGGGGGAAATCATCGCCGGCATGGATGCCGCATTTCGCGCAGGACAGGGAAATTAAAACCATGGACAAGAATATTTCCTACGACTTCAGCATTCAGAACCTGGGGGAATGCATGATCGCCTCTCCCGTCAATGTCAGTTATTTCACGCCGGATAGCAAAAGGCTCCTCTTCAATATCTACCTCCACCAGTACGACCGTCTCCGGGATCCAAACGGGCTTCCCCTTTCCGTGGAGGTGGCTGGACCGCGGGAGAAGATCTTCTTCGATCCCTCCAAGACCAAGGCCGCCATCGTCACCTGCGGAGGCCTCTGCCCCGGGATCAACGATGTGGTTCGGTCGCTCGTGATGGAACTCTATCACCGATACGGTGTACGGAATACCATGGGCATCCGGTACGGTTTTCAGGGCCTGATCCCGAAATTTCATCATCCCGTCATGGAGTTGACGCCGGATGTGGTCAAGGACATCCATACTGTCGGCGGGTCGATCCTTTCCTCGTCCCGGGGGCGTCAGGACATCGGCGAGATGACGGATGCCCTCAAACGAATGAACGTGGATCTCCTGTTTTGTGTTGGGGGAGACGGAACGATGAGAGCAACCGAATGCATCACCGAAGAGATCACGCGCCGGGGTCTCAATCTTGGGGTGATCGGCATCCCCAAGACCATCGATAACGACCTCAACCTGATTCAGAAAACCTTCGGCTTTGATACGGCCATTTCCGAATCGGTCAAGGCGATCCAATGCGCCCATGTCGAGGCTAAGGGCGCCCCCAACGGGATCGGTCTGGTCAAGATCATGGGACGCCAGTCGGGGCATATTGCCGCCGGCGCCGCCCTGGCGCAGACCGATGTCAATTTCGTCCTGATCCCGGAGGTGCCTTTTGACCTGGAAGGGGAGAATGGTTTTCTGAAGGCCGTCGAGAGGCGTCTGCGGGAGCGTTCACACTGCGTGATCCTGGTTGCCGAGGGCGCCGGTCAGGAGCACATCCGGCGGGAGGGTCGGCCTATGGAAACGGATGCTTCCGGGAATCCTCGTCTACTCGATATCGGGATCTTTTTAAAGACGACCATCGAGGATTACTTCAGAAATAACGGCATGGAGATCAACCTGAAGTACATCGATCCGAGTTATATGATCAGAAGTGTTCCGGCCAACGCCAGTGACAGTATGTACTGCGGCGCCCTTGGACAGTATGCGGTTCACGCCGGCATGGCCGGAAAAACAGGGATGCTCGTCGGCCTCATGAAGGACGAATATGTGCATATCCCGCTGAGGATCATCCGTTCGGGCACCCGGGTCGATCCGGGAGGAAACGTCTGGATGAGGGTACTCGAGGCCACGGGTCAACCTCCTTTGATGAAAAGCAATTAAAAATTGCTTGCATTCCTGCCGGATTTGGTTTAGAACCCGGCAGCATTTCAGAGAGGAGTTTCGATATGTCGAGAATCTGTGAGATATGTGGCAAGAAACCGATGAAGGGTCACAAGGTCAGTCATGCAAATAACAAGAACACGAAGACTTGGTACCCCAACCTTCAGAAGATCCGCTGCATCGACGGCAAGTCGGGAGAGGTCAGGCGCGTGAAGGCTTGTACCCGTTGCATCCGTTCGGGTTTTCTCAAAAAGGCCGTCTGAGGCGGGATGATCTTGAAACCATTGCGGGCCGGGGCGGCTTGATCAGGCTGCCCCGGCCCTTGTCATTTGATCTCACCGCGGGACCGCGTTCCGGATTGCCGGTTTCTTCAAATCCGAAAGTTTGATCTGGAAGGTTACGTACTTCTTCTTGACAACCGATTTCACCTTGATATGATCCCGGTCGGAGCTGTGTAAATGCCGGGTATAATGAAAGGTGATCGGGAGAAATGACTGCAGCAAGAACCCTTCCCACGACCCGCTGGCGCTTGCGGGAGGGAAACCAGGATGTTCAGGAGCTGCTGGTCCGGGAGCTGGGACTCAGTCCGCTCATCTCCCGGATTCTCGAGAGCCGCGACATCGGCGATCCGGATCAAGCCCGCCGCTATCTCTCCCCTTCCCTGCGGGATCTTCACAATCCTTTCCTGATGCAGGATATGGGAAAGGCGGTCGACCGGCTCATCCGCGCTATCCACCGTAACGAAAAAGTGGTCGTTTACGGCGATTACGATGCCGACGGGATCACCTCGGTCGTTGTTCTGCTGCAGTTCCTCAGGCAGATCCAGCCGGGAGCGACCTACTACATTCCCGACCGGATCACGGAGGGTTACGGTCTAAGCCGGGACGCGGTTGATCGTTTCCGATCCGAGGGGATCAGTCTGATCATCACCGTAGATTGCGGCATATCGGATTATGAACCGATCGCCCATGCACGGCAACTGGGTATGGACACGATCATCCTGGATCATCACGAAATTTCCGGTCCCCTTCCCGAGGCGGCGGCGGCCGTCAATCCGAACCGCAGGGATTGCCTTTTTCCATTCAAGCATCTGGCTGCCGTAGGCATCGTCTTTAACTTTCTGATCGCCCTTCGCGGCGCCCTCCGCAGGGAGGGATTCTGGAAGAACGACGCCTATCCCAACCTGAAAGAATATCTCGACCTTGTCGCACTGGGAACCATCGGCGACATCGCGCCCCTTGTAGATGAAAACCGGATATTCGTCAAAATCGGTCTCGATCTGATGACAGAGGAGAGACGGATAGGTTTGCGTGCCTTGAAGCTGGTCTCCGGGATCGAACATCAGGTGGTCGATTCGGACAAGGCCTCTTTTGCGCTGATTCCGAGAATCAACGCAGCGGGACGAATCGACTTGGCAACCAAGGCCGTCGAGCTTCTGCTGTCCGAAAATCAGGATCAAGCCGAAGAACTTGCCAGGAAGCTGGATGTCTTTAACCGGAAACGCCAGATCATGGAAAAGGTGATCTTCAGTGAGCTTCTGGATAAGGTGGGAGACCCATTCGAGGCCGGAGAAATCGGGCCGCTGGTTTTTGCCTCGCCGAGTTGGCATCCGGGCGTCATCGGTATCGTGGCCTCGAAGCTCGTCGAGCGTTTCGGAAGACCGGCCATCCTGATCAGCCTGAAGGACGGGATCGGCAAGGGATCCGGGCGAAGCATCGCCGGTTTCAATATTTACGAAGGATTGAAACGCTGTGAATCGCTTCTCATCTCCTACGGCGGACATCGATACTCCGCAGGCATTTCGATCCGGGAAGAGAACATCGCTTCCTTTTCCGTTCGGCTCCGGGATATTCTACGCGAGAATGATCCCGCAATCGATTTCACGGCCTGTACGATGATCGATGCCCAGTGCAGCCTGACGGACATCACCCATGAATTCCTATCACAGATCGAACAACTGGCTCCATTCGGAAGCCGGAACCCTGAGCCGATCCTCTGCGTCAGGAATGTCAGCATGGCCTCCCCCTCCATCGTCGGGAACAACCATCTCAAGATGCGGATCAATGGGGATGGGGTCTCCCGGAATTCCATTTGGTTCAGCAAAGGACAGTTCCTGCAGGATCTTTCCGCAGTGATGCTGGATATCGTATTCACCCCGCAGATGAATACCTGGAACGGTTCTTCGGATATTCAGCTCAAAATGAAGGATATCGCGGTGCAGCCAAATTTGTGACCCCCTGTGGTCTATGGTATCATCCAGCCGATGAAATCGATGGGCTGAGGAGACTCGATGCGGAAGAGCGAATCCGGAGCCGATCGGTAAAAAACACGTATGAGGTATGAATATGCGGCAATTCGATAAAAAGGGAATGATCCTCATTCCAAACCCCGTTCCGAAGGCGGTCGGCAAGGTGGAGGTTCTGATCGTCCGTGAACTTTTCTGCCCGGCCGGACACAGCCTGATCAGCGAACGCGCCGTGTTCAACGGCTATCCGGGAATCCTCCTCGGGGTCGGATTGAATGAAAGCAAAGGCCTTGTGGCCCTCAGCCCCATCTGCGGAGATAAAACCAGGATTTCGCTCGATATCGATCTGCCCGCGGAGCGCATCGTGAACCTCTTCTGTTCGACCTGCGGGATTGATCTGCCCCGCTATGCGACCTGCGGCTGCGGGGCCGATCTCACGGCGCTTTTTCTGACCCTCAGCGCCAGTTTCAATGATTGCATCGGCGTCTGCAATCGGATCGGCTGCATCAACGCCCGTTTCGTCACCAACGGGGAACTCATCTCTGAGACAATGCTCGAAACACTCTGATCCTTTAGCAGGCGGTTCAAAAATGCGCAGATGCAAGGCTTTCGAAATCCTAAACCGCGAGGCGTACGATGAGGTACGTTGAGCGGCGACGGATAAGAGAAACGCCGCAGATGGGCGTTTTTCAACAGCCTGTTAGCGGAGGGTCAGGGCGTACGACTTGATGCGTAGGATGGGGTTGTAGGACTGCTTGGATTCCGCCAGATTGGGGATGTTCATGTCACTCTCCTTGTTGACATAAAGGAATCCGCTGAAGAGCCTTCTGGCGCATTCATTGTCGAGGAACTGATA
>JAPLJW010000235.1 GCA_026388365.1 Deltaproteobacteria bacterium
ACCTCTTCTCCGGACGGCTCCTGGAATCCCATTTCGCCCCCGCTACCCCGCCTTCAGACCGAGAACATCCTGCATGTCATAGAGACCGTTTTCCCGGCCGACGACCCAGAGGGCCGCCCCGATCGCACCGCGGGCAAAATTGTCCCGGCTGTGGGCCCTGTGGATAAACTCCAGCCTCTCCCCCATCCCGCCGAAAATGACCGTATGTTCGCCGACGATATCCCCGGCGCGAACGGCCTGAATCCCGATCTCCGGTTTCGTCCGCTCCCCGATCATCCCCTTGCGGCTGTAAACGCCGACGCGGTCGAGATCCCTCCCGAGACTTTCCGCGATGACCTGGGCCATCTTCAGGGCCGTTCCGCTCGGAGCATCCTTCTTCCGGTGGTGGTGCGCCTCCACGATCTCCACGTCGTAGTCATCGCCGAGGATCCCGGCGACATCCGCGAGGACCTTGAACAGGACGTTTACGCCGACGCTCATGTTCGGGGCAAGGACGCACCGGACGGAGGCGGCCAGCTTTCGTGCCCGCTTCATCTCCTCTGCGGTAAAACCGGTGCTCCCGATGACGATGGCCTTACCCTTCGCCGCCACGATTTCGAGGTTCCCCAGAGAGACTTCGTGGGAGGTGAAATCGATCACGACATCCCCGCGGTCGATGCACCCGGCAAGGGAATCCCCGATGAGTATCCCCGTCCGACCGAGGCCCAGCCCCTCGCCCACATCCTTCCCGACGGCGGGATGCCCCTTCCGTTCCACAGCCCCTGCCAGTTCGATACCGGCATTTTCCGCAATGAGGCTAACCATCCGTCCCCCCATCTGGCCCCCGGCGCCCGTAACGATGGCCCTGATCATGATCCGACCCCCTTTACCCGATCAATCCGTAATCCTGCATGACCTTTTTCAACACCGCTTCATTCTTTTCCGCCATCTTGCAGAGCGGCAAGCGCAGCTCATAGGCGATCTTCCCCATCATCGCGAGCGCCGCCTTCACCGGGGTCGGGTTCGTTTCTATGAAAATGGCGTCGATCAGCGGGCTCATCCGGAAGTGGAGCTGACGCGCCTTCTCCAGATCGCCGGCGGCAAAGGCGTCGACCATCCCCGCCATATCTCCCGGAACGACGTTGGAGACGGTTGAGATAACCCCCTTGCCGCCGAGAGCGAGCAGCGGCAGTGTAAAGATGTCGTCGCCGGAGAGGACGGAAAAATCCGGCCCGCACAGATGGATCACGTCGCTCATCTGCTTGAGGGAGCCGGAGGCCTCCTTGACGCCGACGATGTTCGGAATTTGTGCCAGCCTGGCCAGGGTCTCGGTGGCCATGTTCACACCCGTCCGGCCCTGGATGTTGTAGATGATGATGGGGACCGGAACCTCTTCCGCGATGGCCCGGTAGTGCAGGTAGAGTCCCTCCTGTGTCGGACGGTTGTAATAGGGGCAGACCAGCAAGGCGCCGTCGGCCCCTGCTTCCCAGGCATGTTTCGTCAGGCGGAGCGCCTCCGCCGTGCTGTTGGATCCGGTCCCGGCAATGACCGGCACTCTCTTTTTCACCGCATCGACCGTAATTTCGATCACGCGGTCATGCTCCTCATGGGAAAGGGTGGTCGATTCGCCCGTGGTGCCGCAGGGAACGATGCCGTCCGTTCCAGCGGCGATCTGCTCCTCGATCAGTCGGCGGAACGCATCCTCATCCACCAATCCATTCTTGAACGGTGTTACAATCGCAACGATAGCGCCTCCAAACATATCCCCTC
>JAPLJW010000104.1 GCA_026388365.1 Deltaproteobacteria bacterium
AACTCACAGCGAGACTTTCCGATACAGCAGTTCGGCGATCTGAGGTTGGATCCTGAACCGCCAAGATCCTGTTTGAGGTTATGGGTGAGTTCCCAGAAGATCTCTTCCAACTGCGGCGTGGTCGTTCCCAGCAGGATGATATCGCCGGTCGAACCATGCATGTTGGTGAGTCCGCTTCCCCTTCTCTCCCACAACTCGCACAATTGCCTCAAAAATTCAGTCTTGTAGAAGTAACTGGAGGGCTGATTCACGCGGAGGGTATGAAAATCCTTGACCGCGGGAAATTCTTCAGGCCGGTCGCAGTATCGGCCGATTACGCCTCCGCCATACCCGAAAACACCCGCGACGCCGCCGTGTTTCCAGTGTCCTTCCCGGTCCTCGAAGGAAAGCTCGAGAAGATCGAGCAGATCATCACAAACCTCCTTCGGTGTCTGTAAATCAACGTCGGTTTTTTTTCTCGACTCGGCCTCCTGTTTTATATCGGAGACAAAACTCGGCCATTTTCCTTTTTCCAATTCATCAAGCATCGGAGTCTTACGCTTTGCCATTAAAAAACCTCCTCTCCCGTTAAGTATTCTGTTGGAATTTTCCCATTCGGTTCATTTTCCCCAGGTTGTAAAACCTTATAAGGTCTGTTTCTCGCTTTTTGATTTTCGTCACGCATGATCCACACTATTTTCGTAATACCGCTAATTCTTCCAGAAGCTCCGGATGCACCTCGTACCCATACTCCAATGCCTTTTTGCAATGCTCCGTCGCCTTGGCCGGATCTCCCATCTGAAGATAGGCGACGGCCAAGTTATTATGGGCAACCGCGAACCGCGGAGCGATTTCAATGGCCTTTTTGCTCCGAGCGACGCTGTCTTCGATCTTGCCTTGCCTTAGGTAGGCGCTGCCCAGATCGCTCAAGGCCTGAACGAACATCGGATCCTTTTGAATGGCCTTTTCAAGCATCTCGACCGCCTGGTCGATCTCGCCCATCTGCAGATAGGCAAAGCCGATATTCCCGTAAGGAACCGCATAATCTGCCCGGAAGGCGATGACCTTTCTGCAGAGTTCAATCCCCTTTTTCATTTCTCCCTTCTGGAAGCAGATCCCGCTCAGGTTGATATACGCCTCCGCCAGTTCGGGACTCTCCGCGATCGCGGCCACAAACTCCGCAGCGGCATCGTCCCATTGGTGCAGTTTGATCAGCGCGATCCCCAAATTGTAATGGGTCATCGCGCAACCGGGGTTCTCCGCCAATCTTTTCCGGAACTCCGTCGCAACCTGTTCCGTGGAAATCGTTTCCGTCATCACTCACCTTTTTCCAAAAAATCACGGTACCAGCAGGAAAAATCGTAAATCCCTCTCCATCGGTCGTCGCCGCCGGTGATCCCCATACAGGTCTCCCAAGCCCCTTGGCCATAAGCATTGCCGTAACCTTCTTGCGGGCACTCCCGTAAAAAACTCCTCATCAGGGACAATGCCGTTTCCCGGCGCTGGTCCATCCGGAGGTCTATCGGATCCTTCGGCGGAAGAAAAGGGTCCCACTGTTCGTATCCCTTGGCAAGAATCCTTTTCCGGCTCCTCTCCGACATGGCATCGAAAATGGCCTTTTTTTTCTGTTCCTCGGGGGTAAGCCCAGCCACGAGATGTTCGCCTCCCGTCGTCAAAAGGTCTTTTGCAGAAGCTCCTTGCCGGCAAAGGGGTTGTACAGTTTCAAGATGGCGCCTTTCATCACATCCATGCTCTTCATCGACACGATCATGTTCAGTAAAAGATTCTCCGCCTGTTCCGGGACCACGTAGGCATTGGAAGAATCGGGGGTCAAATCGGGAAAACCCTTGAGCAGCTTCTTGTGTTCCTTGGCGGTAACTTCTACCTGGATCGCCTTCTTGCCGTCGATCTCTCGGATCTCCCCGGCCAGTCCGGCGTCTTCAATCTTCTTGCTCTTATCAGCGTCGAGAAAAATCGTGATGTAGTAATCTGCCATTCACCTACCTCCTGTCTGTATAATTTTCATCTCAAAAAACGTAACCCTTTATCCGTCCATCCGTGCAATCGGTTTTACGAAGAATCTTCGGAGGAAGTGCAAGCGTGCGAACTTCCCCGAATGTCAATTTCAGCCGTTTGACGGTTCGGCGTGAAGCGCCGCCATAACCCTAACGACTAAGGTTACAAGATATCCGTCAAACCTTCATCCAGTAATCCACAAAGACAACCGTGGAGAGGAAAATGCCTGCGGGAACATTTTGCAGGACGCCCATGGTGGGTGAAGGCCCCGAACGGCTTCATCGGGAAGGATCCGTTTTTCGCCATATCCCCCCAGAATTTGATGCCGGCGATGCCCCCGTGCTTCCAGCGTCCGGACTTCTCTTACTTGGAAAGATCCATGCAGATTAAAAAATCATCTGCGTTTCCCCCGCCTGCCCCTGACAAAAACGGGTTGATCTCTCTTCTTGCCGTTTATCCGGGGGGGCGGACATTATGACTGTGCCATCGTGTCGCTGGTTATGTCTTTTATACATCAAGGAGAGGGTTGTCAAGAATTTTTAACACGTCAGCTTGTTTCAGATAAAGTGTTCTCCGGGCGGAAGGTGACGGGTGGCGGATCGCTGACACATAGAGGAAATATTTTCCTGACCCTGAGCTTAAAGTCATCCTGCCGGCGCCGTCATTCCCGTATTTTTTCTCCTCTTCACACTTGAATGATGGAACCCCTTGTGCCATAATCCCATAACAGGCTGTTGAAAAACGCCCATCTGCGGCGTTTCCCTCATCCTTCGCCGTTCAACGTACCCTAAAGTACGCCTCACGGCTCAGGATTTCGGGGGCCTTGCATCCGGGCATCCCATATCCGGTACGGGACAAGCTTTTGAACAGCCTGGAAGAGCCTTTTTCAGCAGGCTCCTAAGTTCGTTGAGGATAGATTTTCGCCGATCAGGCGGGGCATACGGGATGCGCTCCCGATCCATTTTGAGGTGATGGTATGGACCCGGAATTTATTGATACGCTGGTGATCAAAAATAATACGAAGATTATCTTTCTCATTATGGACGGTCTTGGCGGCCTTCCCATGGGAGGAAGGAATCAAACGGAACTGGAATCGGCAAGAACACCCAACCTCGATGCCCTGGCCAGGAAGTCCGTCTGCGGGCTTCTGGATCCGGTCGGATACGGTGTCACGCCGGGAAGCGGTCCGGCCCACTTTGCCCTTTTCGGTTATGACCCCATAAAAAATAACATCGGCAGGGGAATCCTGGAAGCGGCGGGGATCGATTTCCCGATGACGGATCGGGATCTCCTGATCCGGATTAACTTTGCCACGATCGACGCAAACGGGCTCGTCACGGATCGGCGAGCCGGCCGAATCGACAACGAAACCAACAGGCGAATCTGCCGGAAGCTCCAGGAAAACATCCAAAAGCTGTCAGACATAGAGATCATTTTTGAACCGGTTCAGGAGCATCGCGCCCTTCTGACTCTGAGGGGGGACGGTCTCCGGGAGGAAATCCTCGAAACCGATCCCCAGAAAACAGGGTTTCCTCCCTTTCCCGCGAAAGCCCTGGTTCCGGAGGCGGAAGAAACGGCAGCCGTTCTTCAGGAACTGATCCATAAAGCTACGGAGATCCTGTCCGACGAAAAAAAGGCAAATATGATGCTTCTCCGGGGATATTCCCGATACCGGCGCTACCCCACCCTGACGGAGCGGTTTGGACTGAATGCCCTGGCCATCGCCAGTTATCCCATGTATCGCGGCATCGCCCGTCTTCTGGGAATGGCGGTTGGCCCGAAGCCTTCATCCATCCAGGAAGAGATTGTCGCGCTTCGCGACCATTACGATCAATACGATTTCTTTTTCCTTCATGTTAAACCCACGGATTCCAGGGGTGAAGACGGGAATTTCGACGCGAAGGTCGCCGTGATTGAAGAGGTGGATGCGCTGATTCCCCTCGTTTTGGAACTCAAGCCCGACGTCCTCGTCGTTACGGGAGATCATTCCACGCCGGCCGCTCTCGCCTCACACAGCTGGCATCCCCTGCCGGTTCTCCTGTCATCGGCGACCTGCCGACCGGACCGGGTGGATCGATTCGGCGAAAGAGACTGCATCGCAGGCGGTCTGGGAAGAATGCCCATGGTCCACCTCATGGGACTTGCCCTCGCCCACGCCCGCAGACTGGAAAAATTCGGAGCCTGAATCCATCCCAATAGAGACAGAGAAATTCATGGAAACAGCCATATTTTTTCAGCCATATTTTTTCTTGACAAACAACTCACTCTTCCCTATGTTTCCTCGTATATTCTCAACGGAAAGCAAGTTCTTAGCGCGCCAGGCTGTCTCAAGTAATGAGAAAAGGAGCTGACACATGTTAATGAATCCCTATTTTGAGTTAACAGAGACAGGAGATTATGCCTTTGCCGTCGAAGGAACACCCCTGAAATTCGGGCCCGGCGTCCTGGCCGAAGTTGGAGAAGATGCCAAGAACCTGGGGATGACCCGCGTGGCCGTCTTTACGGATCCCACCGTCGCCAGGCTGGAACCGGTGGAAACCGTCGTCAAGTCGCTCCGTGCCGCAGGCATGGATGCGGTGGTTTACGACGAGGTTATCGTCGAACCAACGGACGCATCCTTCAAGGCCGGCGCCTGCTTTGCCGCCGAAGGCAAATTTGACGGTTTCGTATCTGTCGGCGGGGGTTCCGTCATGGATACCTGCAAGGCTTCCAACCTCTATGCGACCTACCCCGTCGATGATTTCATGGTCTATGTCAATGCCCCGATCGGCGCCGCCAAGCCCGTCCCCGGACCCCTCAAACCGCATATCGCCTGCCCCACGACGTTCGGTACCGCCAGCGAGTGCACCACCATCGCCATCTGCGACTTTCTGGAAATGGAGGTTAAGTCCGGTATCGTTTCGAAACGTCTCCGTGCCAGCCTGGGCGTGCTCGACCCGACCGCACTTTATACCCTGCCGCCCATGGTCATCGCTGCCAACGGCTTTGACGTGCTGACCCATGCCATTGAAAGTTATACGGCGCGACCCTTCACGAAAAGACCGAAAACGGCCATTCCCAATCAGCGGCCACAGGCGCAGGGTGCTAACCCTTACAGCGACATCGCCTGTCTTGAAGCGATCCGCATCGCAGGCCGCTATCTCGTCCAGGCTGTAACGGACCGCTCCGATCGCACCGTCTTCGAACCCCTGATGTTTGCAAGCATGCTGGCTGGTATTGGTTTCGGTAATGCCGGCTGTCATCTGGCACACTGTATGTCCTATGCGGTTTCTGGTCTGGTCCGCGATTACCGTGCCCCTGGCTACCCTTCAAGTAAACCGATGGTGCCACACGGCATCTCCGTTATCGTCAACGCACCGGCAGTTTTTCGCTTTACCGGCCCGGCATGCCCGGAAAGACATCTTCAGGCGGCTGTCGCGCTCGGAGCCGATCTGCACCATACCGATCCGGAAAAGACCGGCTCCAGTATCGCCAACCGTCTCACGGAAATGATGCGGGTCACAGGCATTCCCAATGGCCTTTCCGGCGTCGGCTACGGACCCGACGACATTCCGGCACTAACGGAAGGCGCTTTCCCGCAGAAACGTCTTCTGGATAATACCCCGCGGCCGGTTTCCAAAGACCAGTTAGCAAATCTTTTCCGTGACAGTATCCGCTACTGGTAAATACGAAGAGGGCCTGCTTGTCGCTCCTGCGCAAGTTGTGGTCATGCGTCGGGAAAAGCTGCAATACACCTCATTCCTCAGGGTTCCTGTGCGCCTTGTCCCTGAGTCTTTACCCAACCCGCATAGGATCATTCCGGGAAGAGCCTTCGCGAACGATGATAACATTTTCCAGAAAAAATCCGGATCGTCAAGAAAAAGGAGGTGAGCAAGAGGGTTTCCCGTCGTGTTTTCGTTGAACAGGCAAAATGTTTTCTAACTTCAGCGTATTCGGAAAGGAGCGATTATTATGAAGGGTTCAAGAAGCATACCACGGACAGTGGTGGGGGGATTTTTAGCGGGCCTCGTACTGATGGCAAGCCCCCTCTTCGCCATGGATAAGGTTGTGGTCGGTTATCAACCCTACGACACCATCTCTTATCAAGTTGCGGTGAATCAGGAAATGGGTTTCTGGAAGAAATACTTCCCGAAAGGGGTCGAGGTGGAGTTCCAGCCGGCCCTCCAAGGCTCGATCATTGCCAACAACCTCCTGGCCGGAAAACAGCACATCGGCTACATGAGCATCATGCCGGCCACGCTGGCGGCAACAAAGCCCGAACAGGCCTATATGAAAATGGTCGCCAGCCTCGGCATGTCCGACGGCATGCGCTGTTCCCTCCTCCTGGTCAAGAAAGATGCACCTAAATTCAAGAATGACGAGGAAGCCGTTAAATGGCTCGACGGCAAGATCGTGGCGGCGCCGAAGGGCAGCGCCGCGGATCAGTACCTGCTGATGCTGTTCGACAAGTACAATGTCAAGCCGAAAGAGTACCTGAACCAGTCCATTGAAGTCATCGCCAGTAATTTTCGCGTCGGCAAGTTGGATGCGGCGGCCATGTGGGAACCGACGATCTCCCGAATCGGCGATCAGGTCGGCGAAGGACTTATCCGCATCGCGGCGACCGGAACCTGTGTTGTCTATCCGGATCTGGGCATCCTGATCATGCGCGGCGATTTTGTGGAGCAGAACCCTCAGTTGGCGGAGGCCTGGATCAAATCCGAGCTTGATTCGCAGCTCTATCTCCTGGATCCCAAGAACTGGAAGAGCGTCACCGAGATGGTGGCGAAATACGCCTCGGGAATGCCCAAGCGGTCGCTCTGGTATTCGATTTATGGCGAGATCCCCAAGGAGGTCGGCGGCACCAAGGAAAGGGAGTGGAAACCCTTCATCTATGATGAGAAAGTCATGAAAAACATCACCGATGTTTATACATTCCTCCACAAGGAAAAGCGAACCTTGATCGACAAGCCGTTGCCCAAGACCATCGACGACTCGATTGCCCGCAAGATCCTGAAGGAAAGAGGGTTGAAGTCACCGATCGGTGTGATCGAGGGACAGCCGCCATCCAAGGATCCTTTTGAACAGTAACTCGAAGAGGAACCTCCAAACCCCCGCCTTCAGACGCGCCTCTGCTCTGAGGGCGGGGTCCCTCACAATTCGTCAAGATTTAGGGTGATTTTATGCAACAGGTCGACATCAAAGATCCGATCAAAGATACCTGCCGGGAAGGCCGGGGAGACGGACAGCTATCCTCGCTGGGGCTGCTGTTTTATCGCATGAAGCTCTGGCTGAAAAGCCCCAGGCCCTATCTCATGATCTCGGGACTCCTCTTGTTTCTCCTGTTCTGGTATCTCACTACCGAGGTGCTCAAACTGCCCCGGTTTGAAAAGCTGCCAGGGCCATCGGTTGTGGCAGAGCAATGGTTTTCCCGGGATCCCGGCTACGGCATCTCCATCTATACCCCGGAATATTATTCCCATATCTGGCGGAGCATCCTGCGTGTGCTTCAGGCCTTTGGTCTGGCCACATATTATTCCCATATCTGGCGGAGCATCCTGCGTGTGCTTCAGGCCTTTGGTCTGGCCACAATTCTCGGCGTTCCCCTGGGGCTTTTCATGGGCTGGAAAAAGACTTTCAAGGACTATACCTTTCCCATCCTGGAGACCCTGCGCCCCATCCCAATGCTGGCCTGGGTGCCGCTGGCCATCCTGATGTGGCCTGGGCGGGAGGCCGCCATTATCTATCTGACCTTTCTGGCCGCTTTTTTTGCCACCACGCTCAACACCCTTTTAGGGGTCGAATCCATCGATGAGG
Organism: Deltaproteobacteria bacterium; assembly: GCA_026388365.1. The sequence goes on from JAPLJW010000104.1 coordinate 7,792, forward strand.
CCTATTTCCGTGCGGCAAGCTGCCTGGGTTCCAAACCCCGACACATTTTCTTCCGCGTCGTGGTCCCCGGCGCGCTCCCCTTTATCTTCACCGGCTTGCAGATCAGCATGGGTGTTTCCTGGTTTTCTCTGGTCGCCGGGGAAATGCTGGCCGGCGAATACGGCCTGGGCTATCTGATCTGGAATTCATTCATTCTGGTGCAATACCCGGTCATCGTCATCGCCATGGTGACCCTGGGATTTATTGGGTGGGCGAGCAGCGCCCTCATCCGGTTAGTCGGCACGTTATTGATGAAATGGAAAGTAAGGGAGGCTGCGCTGTGACAACAAATGCCATGAACCATCCCAACCGTCAAACCCCTCCAGCCGCTGCCCATCCAAAGGATCATCCCAACGCGGGCCGGATCAGTATCCGGAATGTCACGAAGATTTATGATCCAGATGGCGCCAATGTCCTGGCCCTGGACAACTGCTCCCTCGAAATCGAGGCCGGCGAATTCTGCGTCATCGTCGGCCCCTCCGGATGCGGCAAAACCCCGCTGCGGAACGCCATTGCGGGATTTCACGACACCAGCCCCGGCCAGATCGATCTGGACGGCCAGCCGCTCTGTACGGCCAAACGCATGGCGAAACCGGGCGCCGACCGGATCGTCGTCTTTCAGCAGGGCGCCCTTTTCCCCTGGTACACGGTGCTGGAAAACATCGTTTACGGCCCGGAAGTCCAGGGGAAACTGTCCAAAGCCGAGGCCCGGCAGCAGGCAGAATCCCTCCTCGCCCAGATGGGGCTCAAGGGTATCCACAACTGTTACCCCAACGAGATATCCTCCGGCATGAGCCGGCGTGTCGAGATCGCCAGGGCCATGATGAACGATCCCAAGGTCCTCCTCATGGATGAACCCTACCGGGGGACGGACGCCCTCACCAAGACCGTCATGCACAAACATCTGCTGGACGTCTACGACGCCTCGAAGAAGACCATCTTTTTTATCACCCATGACCTCGAGGAAGCCATCTTTCTTGGCGACAGGGTCTATGTCATGACCACCCGGCCGGGTCAGATCAAGAAGGTGATCCATGTCGATATTCCGAGACCCCGCGATTTCCGCATTCTCTCTTCGGAGCATTACCGGAAATTAAAGCTGGAGACCATCGAAGCCGTCCACGAAGAAGCCAAAAAAGCCTTCGAGGCGGGGGAGCGGGAGCTGGCATAAGTTGAAAGGAATAAACCCTATGACGAACCAACCGAATCATCATTATTTCCTGGGCATCAATCTGATCAAACTGCGGAAGCAGATCTTCAGTAAAACGACTTCCCGGGGCATCGTCGCCGTCATTGCTGCCGTCATTCTCTGGGAAATCTGCTCCCGCCTCAAGGTGCCGATCATCGGCATGATCCCGGCGCCCAGTTCCGTGATCAAATCCCTCCGGGCGTTGCTCATTGACACCTTCTACTGGGAGTCCTGGGTGGTGAGTTTCAAGCGGGTCTTCGTCGGTTTCATCGTGGCGCAGATTGTGGGCATTCCCTTGGGACTGGCCATGGGAATCGGCCGCCACTTCCGGGATCTCACCTTTCCGATTATCGAGATCTTCCGGCCCATTCCTCCCCTGGCCTGGGTTCCCACCGCCGTCATTTTCTGGCCTACGCCGGAGATGAGCATCACCTTCGTGACCTTCCTGGGCGCCTTTTTCACCTTGGTGCTCAATATCCTGGGCGGGGTGAAGAATGTCGACATCCGTTACGTCCGCGCGGCAAAGTCCCTGGGATCGAGCAACGGCGATATCTTCTGGCGCATCATCCTCCCGGCGACGTTCCCCAGCCTTTTCACCGGGATGACGGTGGGCATGGGCATCACCTGGGAGGTCGTGGTGGCGGCGGAGATGATCGCCAGCCGATCGGGACTGGGATTTCTGACCTGGAGGTCCTATATCGCCGGCGATTATCCCGTCATCGTGATCGGCATGATCAGCATCGGCGTGGCCGGCTACCTCTCCAGCGCCCTGATCCGTTTTCTCGGTGGACGTCTGACGCCATGGCTGAAAATCATTTAGAAAGCGACAATAACAGGTGAGCTGCAATGAATAATCATGGAAATAAGGAAAACGGGAATCACAACGGCAGTCATCCAGGGGCAGGCCATCTGGAAATTCAGGCTGTCAGCAAGGCCTATGGCGTCGGTCCCCTGCGGCAGGTGGTTCTTGAAGACTGTTCATTGACCGTGGAAAGCGGCAAACTGACGGTGATCATCGGTCCCTCCGGCTGCGGCAAGACGACCCTGATCAACCTGCTCGCTGGTTATGATACGGTGGATGCCGGCACCATCCTGATCAACGGAAACCCCGTCAGGGGGCCGGGGCGCGACCGTCTGGTCGTCTTCCAGGAGACGGCCCTCTTCCCCTGGATGACGACCTTTCAGAATGTCGTCTACGGCCCTCAGGTCCGGGGCGAGAAGCATAAGGGAAATCTGGAAGCAGCGGCAATGGAACTGCTCCGGAAGGTGGGACTCGCCGATTTCCGGGACAAATACCCCACCCAGCTTTCAGGCGGCATGCAGCGGCGGGCCGAGCTGGTCCGAGCCCTGATCAACACCCCGAAGGTGATGATGATGGATGAACCCTTCCGGGGACTGGACGCCATGACTCGGGAATTGATGCAGGAGTATTATGTCCGGCTCTTTGAAGAGCATCGCATCACCAATCTCTTCGTCACCTCGGAAATCGAGGAGGCAATCTTCCTGGCGGACCGGCTGATCGTCCTGAGCAACCGGCCCACCAAGGTCCGGACCGTCATCGAAATCACGCTGCCCAGACCGCGGGAATTCACGATGCTGACCTCCCGGGAATACCTGAATTACAAGCAGGAGGCCCTGGAGATCCTCCATCAAGAGGCCATGAAGGCGTTCGCCAGCGGCAGCCAGGCGTCGGTGGCCGATTTTCTTGAGGCCTACTCGGTCACCCGGAGTACGGAGAAAACGGAGCAAAAACCTTGAGCGATCCCCTGATTCTGACCCGGACGATCATGATCCTCTGCGCTGTCGTGGCGGCTATCTGCACAACGGCAGGGAGCTGGGTAAAGATCAAGCGGGGAGACCCAAAACGCCGGCTGTCTGCGGGACTCACCTATGGCGGCTATTTCTTTTTGTTCGCCAGCATCGCCCTTTTCATCATCCTGGGTCTTGCAAGATGAAATTTGTCCGTGCAAAGGGTACGAACCTCGGCGCGCACCCTGAACACCAAATTCCGACGCAAGCTGCGGGGAATGCAACCCGGAGTGATGCAACGATAAGCTTTTGAGAGAAAGGAGGAAAGGATGGAAAAGAACAAGGGTAGGCAAGAAGATGAAATTTCTTTTCTGAACAATCGGTTGCCCCGGCCATGGTCTTTTTGAATGTTGTTCTGCCCGTCTTTTTGATCATTGGCCTCGGCTACGGGATCCGGCGGATCGATTTTGTCGACAAGATCTTCCTCGACAAGATCAGCCAGATGGCTTATTTCGTAGCGGTCCCGTCGCTGCTCGTCTGGAAGATCGGCACATCTTCTTTCGACTTGAACTTCAACCCCCGCCTGATCCTGACTTGCTACCTGACGATGATCCTCTGCATGGTGGGTGCCTATGGGGTGGCCCGGCTTCTGCGCCTGCCCCCCCGGGAGGTGGGCTCCTTCACCCAGGGCTCCTTTTGGGGCAATATGACCTATATCGGTCTGCCAATCCTGCTTGCGGCTTATGGCGAGGAGGGGTTGCAGCGGGGGAGTATGCTGATCGGCTTCATGAGCACGATGATCAACACCCTGGCCGTGCTGATTGGAAGTCGATCGTCGACCTGCGGAATGCTTTGGTGACCAACCCGGTGATCCTCTCCTGCATGGTCGGCCTGCTGCTTTCCTACTTCCGGATCCCGTTCCCGACTTTCGCCGTCAACGTCCTCCACTTTCTCTCCAACCTGGCGCTGCCCCTGGCCCTGATCGCGATGGGAGGCACCCTTTCTTTCGAAAAGATCAAGAAGGATTACAAGGCGACCGCCTGCGCCTGCGTGATCAAGCTTTTCCTGATGGCCCTGCTGGGCTGGTTCCTTTTTACGGAGGCCGGGATCGAAGGTCTTGATTTCAAGGTGGGGATCATCATCCTGTCCTGCCCCACCGCCTTCTCCTCTTACCTGCTTTCCAGCAAGCTCGGGGCCGACAAGAGCGTGATGTCATCGGACATCATGGTTTCCACCCTGCTCTCGATGGCGACCCTTTCCTTCTGGCTGTGGAGGCTGCAGTAAAAACCGGGAATCGGCGATTAAAACCGAACATCCGATGATGCAACGGTTCTCCGAGGGACGGGCAATAGCAGACGGGCAATAGCTGTTGACAGGGCATGAAAAGTCTGTTAGTCCATCATCAATATCGATACTATCGAAAAGTGACTTGCTTACTGCAATTCACAACCGGCCATTTCAGGGAAGCATTTTTGACTTGAAACGGTAAATCCTCAAGGGTCTTTTGTTCTTGACATACAGCTTCCGTTTTGATAGATCCAATTCACCCTAAACCCAGTTATTATCATTAGATAAAAAAGAAGGAGGTGGACGATGAAAAAGTTTTTTTTAACAGTTTTAATGGTTATTGGGATGCTTTGTTTCATTGCCGGACCAATCCTGGCCGACCAGACCATGGATCAGATCGAAAAGACCGGAAAGATCAAAATAGGGTTCAGGGAGGATTCTATCCCCTTTGCTTTCATAGACCCGAAGGTGGGAAAGCAGGTAGGTTTCTCCGTGGACATGGCCCAGCTCCTTGCAGAAAATCTCTCCAAACACTTTGGCAAGAAGATCGAAATTGAGCCGGTGACCATTACCACAAAGACCCGTATCCCCATGATCACCAACGGAACGATTGACGTGGAGATGGGATCCACGACATACACGCAGGAACGGGAAGATGTGGTGGACTTCAGCCTGACTTTCTTCTTCTCCGAGACGGCCTTTCTTGTACCCAAGAATAGTCCCATCAAGACCAAAAAAGATCTGACCGGTAAACGG
>JAPLJW010000228.1 GCA_026388365.1 Deltaproteobacteria bacterium
ATCCAGCTTCTGCTCCATCTCCGCTTTCGGCACATGCTTCACCTCCATCCCGTAGGCCACGTTCTCCCGCACGGTGCGCCAGGGCAGGCAGGTCGGTTCCTGGAAAACGAAGGAGAGGTGGTGTTTTTTGGGATCGGCAATTTCTCCGTCGATGAAGATATCGCCCGCTGTCGACGGGATCAGTTTGGAGAGGGTGTTGAGGAAAGTGGTCTTGCCACAGCCCGTGGGCCCGACGATGCTGAGAAACTCGCCTTCCTCCACATTGAACGAGATCTCGTCCAGGACCAGAAGATCCCCGAACTTCTTCGTCAGATTCCTGACCTCGATCTTTGTCTTTCTGGTTTCATTGCCGCCCACGCTGCCCTCACTTCAAAGGCTCTGCTGGCGCCGGCCTCCCGACTCCCAAGTTCGCGGTGACCCGGCCTGCCCGACGCGGACACGATGCGGCATCATGTCCCCAAAGGTCCGTCTTCCGGCCGCAGGTCACCGGCCGTATTTCGCCCAGAGCGGACCCCAGATCTCCTCCTCCGTCGGCTTCACCACCGGCAGCGGTTCCGAGACCCAGGTCACATTGATGAAATGTTTCCAGTGGATATTCTCGCTGGTGATGTTGCCGCCCCAGGTGCCGCATCCCAGTGTGACCGTGGAGGGCATTCCGTTGTGGAAATGGCCCCCGGCGGACGGCGCATGGGCCTGACGGACCAGGATCCGGCTGACCTTGGCCGCAGTCGCCACCTTCCGGATATATTCGGGATTGAAGGAATAGATGCCGCAGGAATGCCCCAGTCCGGCGTATTTGTGGAGCGTCGCGATGAGCTTAATGGCCTCTTCGATGGTCTTGTACCGCCACAGGGCCATAACGGGGGAGAGTTTCTCCCCGCTGAAGCGCTCTTCACCCGGCTTCTCTCCGATGACCATGAGCATTTTGGTTTCATCCGGAACGGCGATCCCGGCGCCTTCGGCAATCCGGCGGGCGGACACGGCGATGATCCTGGCGTTAAGGGCTACATGGCCCGTTTTCGCATTTGCGACCCACATCCAGCTCTCAAGCTTTTTCTTTTCTGCCGGATTGCAGAGGTATCCGCCCTGTTTCTGGAGCTCCTCCACCATCCGGTCGAAAACGCCCTCCTGGATCAGCAACGAATTGTCGGAACTGCAGGAGGTGGCGTTGTCAAAGGTCTTGCTGATCCGGATCTTCTGCGCCGCATCGGTCAGGTCGGCATCTTCGGCCACAATGATAACCGGGTTGCCGGCCCCGACGCCATAGGCGGGTTTGCCGCTGGAATAGGCGGCTTTGACCATGACGGCGCCGCCGGTCGCCACCACCAGATCCACCTGGCGCATGAGCTCCTGGCTCAGGGGCACGCTGGGCTCCTCCAGATATTGAATCAGATCAACCGGGGCGCCGACTTTGTGCAGCCCCTCCCGCATGAATTCGCAGACCACGCGGCAGGACCGCTTGGCCGCCGGATGGGGAGCAAAGATGACGGCGTTACGGCCCTTCAGGATTCCCGTACCGTTGCTGGCCGCCGTTGCCGTGGGATTCGTCACCGGGGTGAGCGCCCCGATGACCCCTACCGGCTTGGCGTATTTCGTCAGCCCCCGGGCTTCATCCCGCTCGATTACCCCCACCGTTTTGGCATGTTTGATATCCCGGCAGACCCCCAGGACCTTGACCTTATGTTTGGTGAGTTTGTCTTCATAGACGCCCATGCCGGTCTCTTCCACGGCGATCTTCGCGCAGGCGGCGATATTGTCGTCCCTGTAAACCTGCCAGGCCGCCGAGAGGGCCACCTCGTCGATCTGCTCCTGGGTATAATTTTCCACCTGTTTCTGTGCGGCGCGGGCCTTGGCCACCAAAGCGCCGACAATCTCTTCGTTGCTCAACATATCCATCTCCTTTTTCCCGGTGCCGCCTTCTGGCGGCCGGTCAATTGTGTTTGTATATAAAACTATTGTGGCTGTCAACCAATTCCTCTGGCCACGAATTGCATCAAATTAAATGTCAGAAAGGATCAGAATAGCGGCGAAAAAATCCCCTTGACAAACAACACCCGCCTTCGTACCCTTTTTTCCACCCAGCAGAAGAGATAATCGGTGATCCATGACGGAGGAATGGGAAAATGCCTTTCGGACACAGTGGGAAAATACTTCATGTCGATCTGAGCAAGCTGGAGTGGCAGGTCGAAGAGCCCGGTGAAAAATGGTATCGCACCTATATGGGAGGCTCGGCTTTTGCTTCTTATTACCTGCTGAAATTGCTCAAACCCGGCGTCGACCCGCTGTCGCCGGAAAACGTCCTGATCTTTGCCTGCAGCGTCGTGACCGGTGTGCCCATATCCGGCTGGGACCCGCGCGGCCGGCCGACGTTCGGGAAATTGGTGGAACTGAATCTCGAGTGGCTGCAGTCAGAGATGCCATGATGGCGATGCGCGTTTTGGTGAACCTGTATTCCTCCCTTCGCATCGATCGCTTTGCCGAGGCCGAGATCGAATTGCCCGAAGGCGCCGCGGTGACCGATTTGCTGGACAAACTGCACATTCCGCTGAAGGACGTCGGCATCGTCGTGGTGAACGCCCGCAGCGGCACCTTTCAGCAGAAGTTGCAGGCAGACGACAGAATTACGCTCATTCCGCCCATCGGCGGGGGATGATTGCTATAATAAGAAGTGGTCTAAGTTTTTACGTTTAAATGGATTATGATCTACTGAAAAGCTAATATACTGTACACAGAAATGATTTTGTAGATTATAGAAGAAAGGAGAAATAGATGGCCAAGAACAAGCAAGAGTTCGGTCGCCAAGCTCAAACTGTATTAGGGAGGGTCCGTGCGGATGCCCTGGGCATTACCTTACCCCATGAACACCTCTTCATTGATGCGTCTGTTTTGTTTGTGGAGCCGCCGGAGGCTAGCCAGAGGAAAATAGCCCATGAGCCCGTGAGCCTGGAAAATCTCAGCTGGGTGCTGTACCACCAGTTCAATAACCTGGATAACACCCGATTGTTGGATGAAGATCTGGTTATCAAAGAAGTCATGCTCTATAAAAAAGAAGGAGGAGGAACAATTGTAGATGTCACCAATACAGGACTCGGCCGGGACCCTCTGGCCATAGCCCGGATTTCCCGGACCACCGGCATGCATGTCATTATGGGATCTGGGTACTATGTAGGGGAGTCCCAAGGTTCAGAGATGGACAGAAAAAGAGAAGAGGAAATCGCCGCAGAAATAACTGCCGACATCCAGGAAGGTGTGGGCACGACCGGAATCCGAGCCGGAATCATCGGGGAGATCGGATGTTCTTGGCCGCTTCAGGAAAGGGAGAAAAAGGTCCTGCGGGCTTGTGCCATCGCCCAGAAAAATACGGGAGCAGCCATAACAATTCACCCCGGGCTGCATGAACATTCGCCTATGGAAATTTTACGGCTCTTGGACAAGGCGGGTGCCGATATCAGTCGGGTCATCATGGGACACCTCTGCCGTACCGGGTTCCTGCCAGCCACCCGACGCCAATTAGCACAAACCGGTTGTTATATTCAATATGACACTTTTGGCTCAGCTCCCTTCTATCCTCTACACTTCGGGGTATTCAATAAGCCGTGTGACCGGGAACGAATCGAGCAGATTATGGAACTCATTGCCGATGGGTACCTGAAACAGGTTCTCATCTCCCAGGATATTTGTTTGAAGGTAAAGCTTGTGCAATACGGGGGCCAGGGATATGCCCACATTATCCGGAATATCTTGCCCCAAATGCTGGCGCGAGGTATGACGCAAGAGCAGATACAAACCATAATGGTGGAAAATCCAAAACGGTTCCTCGGGTTCATTTAGTTTTGTACAGGATACTCCATTTCCTGATGGAAACACATCCCCGTTTTTAGGTCGCACGATGAGAAGGAACATATTAGCCTCATCGTGTCCTTCCCGGGATTCCTCGTCATGTGTCTTACACCACGAGGAAGGAACACGACATCCCCCGGCTTCATTTGATAAACCTTATCATCTATCATGATCTCTCCCACACCTGAATGAACAAAAATGATCTCTTCGCAGTCGTTGTGTGTGTGCCCTGGTTTCGACACGGCGCCCGGGAGTACGTCGACGATCTGCATCGTCATCTGCTCCGAGCCGGACACGTCCCCACTCACGGCGTATCTTACTTCGCGCCCCGGAACCTGCACCACGGGGAGATCATCGATATGCACTTTATATTTTACCATGTCATCCTCCTGTTTTTTAGTTTAACGCAGAATCTAACTTCTTTACGATTTCTTATATTGTAAGTCCGTTCATTGAATTCGTTCCCCTTCACCAATCTATGGCAATACATTATTTTTGCAGAAGCTTGTCAACCGGCACGAACTTCATGCCGAAGGCATCGGCCACCCCTTTGAAGGTGATCTGACCCCGGACCACATTGGCGCCCTTCTTGATCTCCGGATTTTCCTTCATCGCCTTCTTCCAGCCCTTGTCCGCAATCTCCACCGCGTACGGAAGGGTGGCGTTGGTCAGGGCCAGCGTCGAGGTTTTCGCCACGGCGCCCGGCATGTTTCCGACACTGTAATGGATGATGCCGTCGATTGTGTAGATCGGATCCTTGTGCGTCGTAGCCCTGGAGGTTTCAAAGCAGCCGCCCTGATCGATCGCCACGTCCACCATGACAGCGCCCTTTTTCATGGTCTTGAGCATATCGCG
>JAPLJW010000188.1 GCA_026388365.1 Deltaproteobacteria bacterium
CACCAGGTCGCGCTGAAGATGATCAGGACCGGCTGTTTCCCCCTGAAGTCGCTCAAACGGAATTTCCGGCCGTTCAGATCCCTGAGAACGAAATCCGGGGCCTTCTCAACGAAGGCCGTCTTCGTGGCCGCGGGCGGCTGCGGGCCGACGGAACGGGCGTCCAGCGGAAGGAGTAAAACCGATGCTATCATCACAACCGCGGCAAACCACCGGAAATCGGGGGACGGAACCCCTCTTTTACCCAGAAAAAAATGAAGCAACATTTTTTCTCCTTATCAAAAACAACACACGCCCCCGGGGGCGTTTCATCGTACGGTCACTTCGACACGGAAGGGATACCCTTCCCCCACTTCTATATCCAGAGCATTCCGGCGTTGATCAGAAAATATTCCCCCGTTCCCAGCAGGACCCAGCCGAAGATCCGGCTGATCCGGGCCATCCACGCGCCTGACTTGGGGATGGCGGCCAAAAGACCGGCGAACGTCCCCACGAGGATGAGCAGGGTCCCCATCCCGAAGGCGAAGACAAACATCAGGCTCGAGGCGAGAGCCAAGTTCTGCCGCGTTGCCGCGTAGCCGAGGATGACAGCAAGGGCTGGCGCCGTGCAGGGACCCATGACCAGGCCCGAAGCCGCCCCCACCAGAAAACTGCCGGCGATTCCCCTCGTCTGCTTCCGGGACTGCGCCCCTGTTACGAAGGCGGGCGTCCGGACGGTGAAGGTGAAGACGCCGAGCATCGACAATCCCATGAGAACGCAGAGGTTCCCGATGAGGAAATAGGTCCAGGGGTTGCTCTGGATCTGGCCGAAGAGCCTCCCGGAAAGTGCGGCAATCGCGCCGAGGATCGTGTAGGTGACGGCCATGCCGGTCACGTAGATCAGCGAGAGGACGAATCCCCTGCCCTTCGAGCCGTCCCCGCGGGCGCCGATGAAGGCGGCGGTGATCGGAATAACCGGATAGACGCAGGGGGTGAAGCTGATCAGCACTCCCCCGAGATAAACGGCCAGGAAGGACAGGGAAACCGACCCCTGCAGGTAGGCGGACAGGCCATTGATGAAATGTTCTACCATGGATTCTCCTTTACGGCCGTACGCACCGTCCTGCGTTTCCTTAGATCCTTTTGCTTGCTAACATAAACCGTGGCAAAGGTAAAATCCTTTTATCTCGTCTTCCCCGGCGGGAGAAGGAGCGAGGCCGCGCCGCGGATGATCCGTCCGGTTATGGTCTCGGCGGCGTCGAGCGCGCCGAAGGGGCACACCTCGATGCAGCAGTAGCAGCGGATGCACCGGTCGTAATCAAAGCAAAGCGGTTTCTCATCCGGGGTGATCGCGCCGGCCGGGCAGATCTTCCAGCACTCCCCGCACATCCGGCAGACCGCCGGATCGCAGACGGGCCGCTGGATAACCTGCCGTCGGAGGAAGCCGTGCAGGAACTTTGGGCCGTAGATGAGGGAGGTTAGGCGGGGAAGGCGGAAATCCCGGATCTCAGGGAGCGATCCGTCGATCTCTGCATCCGGTGTAGGGAAACCCATCTCCCGGGCGACCTTCAGGACGGGGACCTGTTCCGGGTCGAGATCGAGCATCCGGCAGACAACCCGATCGACGGCGAAAGGATCGCGACCGGCGAGCACGACGCCCAGCTCCCGTGGAACGCCCCCAGTCCCCGGCCCCTGCCCTTCCATCGCCAGGACGCCGTCGAGGATGTTGAAGGCCGGCCGGAGGGTCGGGCCGATCCGGGCAATGAGCCGGGCGAACGCCAGCCGGTCGACGCCGGCCCGCATGTGCCATTCAGGCTTCCGGTATCCGACGACGCAGCCGAAGAGGTTCTTGACGGCGAGAGTGAGGAGCATCTGGCTGTGGGTCTTGAACTTGGGGAGATTCACGATAAAGTCCGCCCGGACGGCATCCTCGGCGATTTCGATTGCGCCGAACGGCTCGCCGATGTCGACGCGGACGGAATTCTGAAACGGCCGGCATTCGCAGTCGAGGCCGTGGAGAGCGTCGCGGATTCCGCTCATCCGAAGAAGAAGATGGAATGAACCCATCGCGGGGCTGTCGGCGACGAGCGGGTGGGCGCCCCGATCGAGGCAGTATTCCACGACGGCCCGGATGATGGAGGAATGCGTCAGAATGGCTTGGCGCGGAAGCGCCGGGGAGAGGAGATTCGGTTTGATCAGGACGCGGCTCTCCTTCCGGATCTCATTCCCCCCCATCGCCTCCATCATCCCGAAGATCAGGGGCCGGAGAACATGGCTCTCATAGGTCGCGTTGCGGACGATCACTGACACGGGTTCTCCTCCAGGATGTGGGGACAACGCCGCCCTTTGCTTCTCAAGGAAACAGGGCAGCCATCCCACTGTTTCCTTCAGGATAGCCGAAAAGGGTCAACGTGGCAATCTAAGGATTGCGGTTATCGGTTACAGATGGGCGAAGGCGTCCCGGATCGCCTTGAGGAAATCACGGCGGTGGAAGAGAAACGCCCCCACGTGGCCGGTTCCAAGCCAGCGCATCGTCGAGCCGGGCCAGTGGGCGTGCAGCATGGCCGCAGAAGCCGGCGGGATATAGGCGTCGCGGCTTGCCGCGACCAGGAAGGCCGCCTCCGGCCGCCGCAGGGGTGGAGACCGTCGCAGATCCGTCAAGTCGAGAAGCTCCCGCATCAGCATCATCGCCGGACCCGCGTCGCTGACCTGTCGATTCAGTTCAATCGCCGTTTCGCTGCCGCCCAGTTCCCGGTTCAGCGCGATCCCCGATTCGTCACCGTCCAGTTCCCGGTTCAGGACCTCCCATGCGAGGTAGTTCTTCAGAATCCCTTCGGTGAAAACGGCGCTCGCCGAGTGGGCCGTGACGCAGCCGATCATGGCGACCGGCGTCTCCTCGAGTACGGCGACCCGGGCCGCCATGCTCCCCCCCATGCTGATCCCGCAGACCCCGAGACGTTCATAACCCTCCCGGCGGAGCCATTGCATTAAGGAGCGCCCCTCCTCCACGGCGGCGCCCCCCATGGCCCAGAGGTCGCTGAAGCGGTTCAGCATCTTTTTGTGCTGGCCGGGCGGCCGTCGCCGTCCGTAATAGGGATTCTCCAGGATCAGGGAGCCAATTCCTTCCCGAAGGAGGGGAAGAGCCAGAGCCCGGCGGCGGCGTTCGAACCCCTCGTCGCCGGTCGCCGCAAAATGCATGCAGATCGGCGTTTCCCGGGAGGCTTTCGGAGGGAGGACCAGCTCAATGAAGGAAGTCCGGCTCTCCGCGGGCAGGGGAAGGTCGGTGTAGGGGGAGAGGAAGGCACCCCGGCGGAGCAAGGTTGTCCCGTTCTCCAGGGTCTCCTCCCAGCGGACCTCGACGGGCCGAGGCGGTCCGGGGTGAGCGGCGCGGCGGTGGAGTTCCCGGAGACGGGGGAGATCCCCCCAGCCGTCCTTGAAAAAGAGGAGGCGGTTGGATTGGCTCGCGTAAAGGCGGTCGAGAAGGCTGGTCATCTCCGTGGACTTTCCCTGTTGGTTTCCGTGGTTTTCTACTATAATAATCGCCGGCTTCCGGGTGCGATTCGCGCTGGTCCGTCTTTGATACAGGCAGGGCCTTCCAGTTGTCAATCACAATGATGATTCGAACCGCTTTCATTTCTTCTGCATCCTGTGGTAGGGTGGCCCCGCAGTTTTTTCGCCGGTGAGTGCGGAAAGGGCCACCGCGGCGGATGGTAGAATGAAGAAAGCCATGAATGCATTGCCCGTCCCCGTTGTGGGCGGCAAAGAACCGAACCGGTGCCTTTCCTGCGGGACGACGGAGAATATCGGACGCCGCCGCTACTGTTCCATCGACTGCCGGCAGAAGCTCCGGCAGCGGCTTGATATGCGCATCGGCCTTCTCCAAGCGCTGAACACGCGGTATGCCACCTTCTATTTCTCCGACCTCCTGATCATTATGGACGTTCTTCCCCGCGGCTACAAAGAGATATGCAGCTTCTTCTACCCGCGGACACCGGGGAAGAATCCCGGCGAGGATTTCGGCCGGCTGGCGGACATCCTCGGGGAGACCTGGTGGGCGGAGCAGCAGCGGACGAAGAAACGGTATTTCGCCACGCTCCATGTCCTCGATCGGGCCGCCCGGAACCGTGTGCCGCCGCAGGCCGTCAAGCCGAGAATCCTGCACACGCCGAACGTCCGGCCGGCGTCCCTCATCTACCTGAATCTGGAGAAATCGAACCTTGATTCCTCCGAACTGCGGAAGATCGTCCGGGACGCCTACCGGCGTCAGGTCAAGATCCACCACCCCGATCTCGGGGGTGATGCGGCGATGTTCCGGAAGATCCACCAGGCTTACGAGGATCTGATCCGCTGGGCGGAGAATCCCAGCTTCATCCGCCACCGCGGTTTCCCGGACAAGTGGTTCTACGAAGGGGACAAAGAGCGCTGGGCCCAGCCCACGCCGATCCATCCGCAGGGCCGGTGAGGGGAGCAGACAAGCGATCGTTGCATAGAATCGAACAGCATGTTCTCACAATGAGAATAGCTGAAATGCTCCATTGGGATCCGTTACGGGAGGGAAGCGATGAGCGGCATGGCATATGATCTGGAGGGAAAGGTGGTCGTCGTGACGGGGGGAAGCCGGGGGATCGGCCTGGAACTGGCCCGGAATTTCCTCGCGCAGGGCGCCCGGGTCGTCATCTGCGGTCGGAAGGAGGAAAACCTCAAGGTTGCCGCGGAGAAGCTCAACGGCGGCGAGCGGCTTCTATCCGTTGCCGCCCATATCGCCAAAGAAGGCGACGTGGAAAATCTCTTCGACACGGCCGTCCGTCAATTCGGCGGTCTCGACATCCTCGTCAACAACGTTGGGATGAACCTCCTGACGGCCTCCGTCGCGGACACGGATCTCCCCGTCTGGAACAAGATCATGGAGGGGAACCTCACCGGGACCTTCCTCTGCGCGCGGAAGGCGGCCCGGATCATGCGGGAGAAAAAGCAGGGAAAGATCATCAGCATCTCGTCGATTGCAGGGTCCAGGGCGGCGCCTGCGATGGGGATCTACGGGATCGCCAAGGCCGGCGTCGAGATGCTTACGAAGGTCCTCGCCGCGGAGCTTGCCGCCTTCAACATCCAGGTCAACGCCGTCGCCCCGGGGATGGTGCGGACCGATTTCAGCAAACCCTTCTGGTCTACGCCGGCCATACACGACCAGATCGTCAAGGCGATTCCGGCGGGCCGCATCGCCGAGACCGCGGATCTTGTTCCCGTCGTTCTGCTCCTCGCTTCCCGGCACACGGATTACATGACCGGACAGACGATTACGGTAGACGGGGGGGCCTCCGCGATATGAGTCTGACGGCCGGGATCGATATCGGTTCCATCACCGCCAAGGCCGCCATCCTGCGGGACGGTGAGCTTTTGGGAACGAGGGTGATCTTCACCGGCTACAACGCCGAGGCGGCAGGACGCCGCGTCTTCGAGGAACTCCTTGCGGAGCTGGGCCTCGTTCCTCTGGACATCGTTCAGATCGTTGCCACGGGTTATGGCCGCAGAAGCCTCTCCATATCCAACAAGGCCGTAACCGAGATCATGTGTCACGCCGCCGGGGCGCGTTTCCTCGACCCTTCCGTCCGGTCGCTGATCGACATCGGCGGGCAGGACAGCAAGGCCGTCGTCATGGACGAAAACGGCCGGGTCACGAATTTCACGATGAACGACAAGTGCGCGGCGGGTACGGGACGCTTCATCGAGGTGATGGCGCGCGCCCTGGAGGCGGATCTCGACGATTTCGGAGCCCTCTCCCTCCGGGCGGAGCGTCCGGCAAAGATCAGCAGCCTCTGCACGGTCTTCGCCGAATCGGAGGTGATCTCGCTGATCGCGAAGGGAGAGACACGGGAGAACATCATTGCGGGGATCCATGAGGCGATCGCCTCCCGGGTCTCGGCGATGGCGAACCGGATCGGTCTCGCGGCGCCTGTGATGATGACGGGAGGGGTCGCCCGGAATGCAGGCGTCGTTCAGGCGCTGGAAAAGGTGATCGGGATGCCGGTCGTCATCTCGCCCTATGCCCAGGTCACCGGGGCGATTGGCGCGGCCTTATTTACAAGGTGAAACAGATATGAGTATCGGAAGGGAAAGACGGCGCTCGTCTCTGCAGAAATAGGGGATAAGAAGGAGGGTGGCGATGGATTTTACGGACGGGACGAGGCCGATCCGGGAGGGTGAGGAGTTCGACATCCGCAAGATGGCGCCGTTTCTCATGGACAGCATCCCAGGGCTGGAGGGGGATATCACGGTTGCGCAGTTCCCCGGCGGCCATTCCAATCTGACCTATCTCATCCGCGTCGGAGACCGGGAGTTCGTCTTCCGCCGCCCGCCCTTCGGCCGGAAGGTGAAGACGGCCCACGACATGGGGCGGGAATACCGGATCCTCAAGGCGCTGCGGACGGTCTTCCCCTACTGCCCGGCGCCGCTCGCCTATACGGAGGACGAATCCATCATCGGCTGTCCCTTTTACGTCATGGAGCGGATCCGCGGGATCATTCTCCGAAAGAACCTGCCGGAGGGTCTCGCGTTTACGCCCGCGGAAGCCGGGCTCCTCTGCGAAAAGCTGATCGATGTTTTCGTGGAACTCCACCGTGTCGATTATAAAAAGATCGGTCTGGAGGGGTTCGGCAAGCCCTTGGGCTATGTCCGGCGGCAGGTCGAGGGGTGGAGCGAACGCTACCGGGCGGCGCGGACGCCGGACGCCCCGGAGTTTGAGGGGGTGATGGCCTGGCTCCACGAGAAGATGCCGCCGGAGAGCCCTCTCGTTTCGGTCATCCACAACGACTACCGCTTCGACAACGTCGTCCTCGACCCGCAGGACCCCTTCCGGATCATCGGCGTCCTGGACTGGGAGATGGCGACGATCGGCGATCCGCTCATGGATCTCGGCGGGGCGCTCGCCTACTGGGTGGATCGCGACGATCCCCCGCCCATGCAGGCGATCCGGATGGTCCCGACGCACCTCCCGGGGATGTTCACCCGCGCGGAGCTGATCCGCCGGTATGCTGAGCGGATGGGGATCACGCCAACGAACAGCGATTTCTACTACGGTTTCGGCCTTTTCCGGCTGGCCGTCATTGCCCAGCAGATCTACTACCGCTTCTTCCACGGTCAGACAAAGGATGAACGGTTCAAGCTGATGATCGTGGCGGTGCACGTCCTTGAGGAGACGGCCCGGAAGGTAGTCGAGAAATAGGAGGAAACCATGGATATATTTAATCTAAAAGGGAAAACGGCGCTGATTACCGGCGCCAGCCGGGGGATCGGCGAGGCGATTGCGAAGAGCCTGGCCGCCCACGGCGCGAAAGTGATCCTGACCAGCCGGAAATTGGAGGCCCTCCGGCGCGTGGAGGGAGAGATCGTCCAGGCGGGCGGCACAGCGGAATCCATCGCCTGCCACGCGGGCGATATGGTTCAGATCGAAGGGCTTTTCGAGGAGATCGGACACCATCATGAACAGCTCGACATTCTCGTCAACAACGCCGGGACGAACCCCTTTTTCGGCGATGTCCTGAGCGTGGATGAGAAGGCGTGGGACAAGACCTGCGACGTGAATCTGAAGGGCTACTTTTTCATGAGCCAGCACGCCGCGAAGCTCATGCAGAAATCGGGCGGCGGGGCGATCGTGAATGTCGCCTCGGTGAACGGCGTCCGGCCGGCGCCCTTACAGGGGGTCTATTCGATCACCAAGGCGGGGATCATCGCAATGACGAAGTCCTTCGCCAAGGAACTCGCGCCGCATCACATCCGCGTGAACGCCCTGCTCCCTGGAGTGACGGACACGAAGTTCGCCGCCGCGCTCACGCAGAACCCGGACATCCTGAAGATGGTTCTGCCGACGATCCCGATG
>JAPLJW010000248.1 GCA_026388365.1 Deltaproteobacteria bacterium
GCCTCGGCGGTCTCCTCGTCGATCCCCGTCTCGCGGATCAGCGCCTCGACGATCCTCCGGCGGTTCCAGCGGACGGCCTCCTCGCCGGAGGTCCGGACGAAAAGCGTGATGTCGGTGGTTTCCGGATCGGTCGCCATATTCAGTTTCAAATGTTGGTTCGGGAAGCCCCGTCCACGGCGCCGAGGACGCGCTCCGCCGCGCGGGCGAGTATCTCGTCGTGGTCGTGGTTCAGGGAAAAGACCCGGAGATGGACGACCCGGGCCGGGATGAAGCGGTAGATCTCCCGGAGGGGTTCGGGGGAGGTCGTCCCCGTCGCGGGATCGAAGATGTTCACCTGTTTTTCCGTCTCCGCCATCGGGTTGATCGGCCGCGGATCCTGCGTCGCCAGATCGACGCGGAAGGATTTTTTCTTCAGCGGACCAGGCAGCCGGGCGCGGATCTGTTTCTCATAGTCGGGCGCGGGGGAGAAGCGGGTCCCTCTCTGGATCTGATCGATCGAGATCTCCGCCGAAAACGACATCTTCCACTTGACCTCCCGGTGGTGGAGCTTTTCCCATTCCCGCCCGAGCGTCCGTTTCCGCCGATCAGTGCTGCAGCGCCATGACCGAACCTCGGCAAAGAGCCGCCACTCGTCGCAATCCAGGTATGCATCCAGATGATCGGCAGGACTCGCAGGCAGGATCAGGTCCATCGTCTCCCGGAAGATCTCCTGGAGGTGGAGGTCGAGCGCCCGCGTCGTCCGGTGGAAATAGACGTTGGAATAGAGATTCAGTCTGGCATTCAGGAAGCGGCTGAGCGCCGAGACGCCGACCTGGTGGAGCGTGAGGCCCTGCTTCGTGAAGAAGGTGTAGAAGCGGAGCCGCGCGATGTCAACGATGTCGAGCGAAAAGCCGGTCATGAAGGCGTCCCGCTGGACGTAATCGAGGTTGTCCACGGTATAGATGCCGGAGAAGAGCTGGCGGAGCAGTTGAAGCCACCGGGGCGCGCCGTCGTCGCGTTCTCCCGGCATCCGGATCAGGAAGGCCGCCTGGGCGGGATCGAGCGTCTCGCCTTCGGCAAAGGGCCCCGACGGGCTCCGCCGGATCCCCGAGATTAACTTTCCCAGTTTCCGGCAGATGATCAGATGACCGAGGTCCTCGTGGGTCAGGCCATAGCCGTTGAGAAAATGGTCGTCGAAGAAGTGGCCGTAGGGGCCGTGGCCCACGTCATGGAGGAGACCGGCCACCCGGAGCAGCGCCTCCACGCAGTTCGCGGAGGGGACGTCCGGACAGACCTCCTTCAGGGACGGGTAGAGGTGGCGTCCGAACTCGCCAGCCATGTGCATCGTCCCCAGGGAATGCTGGAACCGCGTGTGCTCGGCCGCCGGATAGACCCAGCGGGCGCTCTGGAGCTGATAAATCCGCCTGAGACGCTGCACCCAGGGGGAGTCGATCAGGTCTTTCTCGGTCTTCTCGCCGCCGTCCGCCGCGGGGACGGTGAAGGAGGCGTACCGGTATATGGGATCCGCTATCAGCGCCACCCCCTGGTAGATTCCCGCATATTCGGCCGGCGTCGTCTTCATGGGTGCATCTTTACAGCATTCCCGTCCGAATAGCAAATGGGGGAATTTACCTTCTTGACTTCGCGGACGGGCTCCTCTATATTTCGTGCCCGACGGTGCGTGAAAAGTCTTTCAAACTCAATCTTATCTTTCAACCCTTAGCATAGGTGAACCATGGGAACGAACAACGTCGTTTTTCTGGAAGTCATCGAATGGTTCGACGAATCAGGAAAAGAACTGGTCCATCGCATCCCGGAGACGGGTTCCGGCGAGATAAAATGGGGCGCGCAGATGACCGTCCGCGAAAGTCAGGCCGCCGTCTTCTTTTACAACGGCAAGGCCTGCGACGCCTTCGGTCCGGGACGTCACACCCTCAAGACGGCCAACATCCCCCTGCTGACGAAGATTCTCAGCCTCCCCTGGGGCATGACGAGCCCGCTGCGCGCCGAGGTTTATTTCACGAACATGAAGGTCTTCCCGAACCTCACGTGGGGCACCCGCGACCCGGTCGCCTTCCGGGACCGGGAACTCGGGCTGATCCGTCTGAGGGCTTTCGGCATCTTTAACCTCCGGATCCTCCAACCGGTTCTTTTCATCAACAGCCTCGTCGGAACGCAGGGGGTCTATACGACGGAGGCCGTCGCCGAATACCTGAACCGGGTCATCGTCTCCCGCTTCAACGACTTTATGGGGGATAAGATCGACACGATCTTCGACCTGCCCGCGAAATACGACGAGCTTTCCGGGGAACTCAAGAAGCTCCTCCAGAACGACTTCACGCAGTTCGGTCTGGGGCTCGCCGACCTCTATATCAATTCCATCACCCCGCCGCCGGAGGTGCAGAAGGCGATCGACGACAAGAGCCGGCTCGGCGTCTTCGACGACCTGAACAAACTCCTCAAAATGAAGGCCGCAATGGCCCTGGAAAGCGCCGCCCAGACGCAGGGCGAGGCGGGCGCCGGCCTTGGCATGGGGATGGGGATCATGATGCCGGCGATGTTCGCCGAGGCCTTCCGGGGCGGACCCGCCCAGACAGTCCCGATGGAGGTCATCCCCTGTCCGGACTGCCGGCTTCCGGTCCAGAAGGAGGCAAAATTCTGCCCCCACTGCGGCCATCAGCTCCTGATTTTTCAAAAATGCGCAGAGTGCGGGAAGAACCTCCCCCCGAGCGCAAAGTTCTGCGTCCAGTGCGGACGCCCCGTCGAAGGGAAGCCGCCGGAGAAAAAGTGTCCGCATTGCAGCACGGCGAACCTGCCGAACGCGACCTTCTGCAATGAGTGCGGCCAGAAAATGTGACGGCTACGGGGACACCTTGCCGCAAGGTGTCCCGGCATAGGGTGAACGGAACGAACTGGCAGATCGAACAGGGCTGCCCCCAGTGCGGGGCGCCGGTGACGCTGGATGAAACGGACCGGCTCCTCGCCTGCCCCTTCTGCCGGACGAGACTCTACTTTGTCCCGGAGGGACACTTCCGCTAC
The DNA here is from genome assembly GCA_026388365.1 of Deltaproteobacteria bacterium. Next base: position 3,019 of record JAPLJW010000248.1, read on the forward strand.
CATATCCCGCCTGCCGCGGGGTCTGAAGGGGAACTCCTCTACATACCCTACTGGCGCCTTCGGGGCTCTTGCTTCACCGTAACCGCCGCCGAAGTGACCCACCATTTCGCGGATGCGAACGCGATTGCCACCGACATTCCCGGCCTCCCGATCACCCTCGGCCTCCGACCGCAGGTCCTCAAACTTCGCTTCGACTCCCCGGCCACGGAGGGGAGATTCATCCCCGCGAACCGGCCCGCCGAGCAGGCGATCCCCGACCTGGGAGAAAAACCTCAAGGCATTTTCTACCGGGGCTTCATTGGCGAGACGTTGAGCCTGATTCATGCCCCCATGCGCCTCCGGGGCGAGACCCTCTACGACGGTGTCCTTGGAAGGGCGGTTTGCGCCTGCGAAAGTGCGGTCCATGGACGTCTGCTGGCCTCGTCCCCCGCGCCGTCGGGCCAGGTCCTCTTCATCCCAACCCTCTGCCCCCATTGCGGATGGGACATGGAGGGGGAGAGGGACTCTCTGGTCTTACTCTGCCGGAATTGCAACTCGGCCTGGGCCTGTCCCGGCAGGACCTTCACCCGTGTGGAGTTCGCCGTCATGGCCCTGCCGCCGGGAACGGGGGAAATCGCGATACACCTCCCCTTCTGGCGGATGAAGCCCCGATTCGAAGGGCTGGATCTCGCTTCCTGGGCCGACCTGATCCGGATCGCAAATCTCCCGAAGGCGGTCACTCCCGCCTTCGCGGCGGCGCCCCTCTATTTCTGGTCGCCGGCCTTCAAGGTCAATCCGGCCCTCTATGCCCGCTGGTCCCGTCAGATGACCGTCTTCCGACCCGTGGGCGACGAAATCGACCGTCTCCCCCAGACCTCCCTCTACCCGGTCACGCTCCCCCTGGGCGAGGCGGCCGAGGGAATCATCATCAACCTCGCCCAGATGATCACGGATAAACGGAAACACTATCCCAAGCTTGCCGGTCTCCGCGTCACGCTGGAAGAATCCCGTCTGGAGTACCATCCTTTCGTTCTCAACCGCAACGAACTCCTCCACGCCGCCCTGCGGGTCGCCATAGACCGGACCGCCCTCGCCTACGGCGTCCGGATGTGATCCTCACGTAAATCGCCAAACTTGACGCCCTCGTAAAAAATAAAGGTCCTCCCGGAATTTTCCCTCCCGGACTTCCTGCACGAGATTCCGGTTCGTCGCCGTAATGAGGCGGACGTCCACCGAGACGGTCTTCAGCCGCCGACGCGTTCGAAGCTATGGTCCTGGATCGCCTGAAGGAGCTTCGCCTGAATGTCCCGCGGGATCTCTCCGACCTCGTCCAGGAAAAGGGTTCCCCGGTGGGCCAGTTCGAGCTTCCCCGATTTTGCGGTCACGGGGCCGCATGAGCGGAAGTTTGACGTCGCCCTCTTTCGTGAAACTTGCGAATCTTCTCTGATCGGTTCATTGTGCTTTCTTCACGCCCCATTCACGGTTGCGGTGTTGTGGAAAAGGAAGTAATATGTACCACCGGAAAGCGTTACGGTTTTCGTTCCTGCCCCCGTTTCCATCTGCTCGAATTTGCTGTTGAATATTTTCCATCGGCCATCGGCGACAGCCGGGGTGATCGTTACTGTTTTCGTAATGCCCGTGGCGTCGAGTGAGCGCCATTCCGCAAGGCCTTCCGCGCCGACACTCACGGTTCCGTTGCTTAACGCCTGTACTGTTTCCTGAGGACGATGGAGATAGCTGCCGAAGCGAATCCATTCCTTGCCGGCATGGGTTTCGATAACAACATCATCAAGCTCCTTTCCATGTTTTTGAGGAATCAGCAGCATCATGCCTGCCCTGGAATCGCTGAAAAACGGATTTACAACCTGAAACCCTCCCGTTTTCGCAAAGAGCAGGTTATCAACAGCATATAACTCCATTGACGGCAAAGCCCATTTAAATGATTCGGGGTGTTCATTCGTCATCAGCCATTTTTTACCCACCCGACTGCTCCATACCGCCGGTAAAGCCCCGGCGGCGGCAACCTGCTGTCCATAGATCAGATCATCCTGATAATGGCCATATCCACCAACGGAACGAATAACCAGGTATTGCCGTCCATCGGCCGCTTTGAATGAAAAAGACTGGGAAGGGTCGACATCGCTGGAAAAACGATTATCGTCGCGAAGTTTAAGCCCCGTCATTAAATCTTTCCAGCCGTTCGTGCTTGTATCATAATAGGCAATATTCAAGGAACTGGCTTGTCTCTGCACGCGCATAAAAGTATCGTTGCATGCATAATACCCGCTGACGGAATTGAGAAGTGCATCCGTCGGGGTCTTCTCCGGAAGCGGCGTGAAAATCAGCGGGGCGGGCATTGCCGCAATCCGTCCCTTTTCCGTAAGTGCCCTGAGCAGTATTCTCTCCGCAATAATGGTCGCGCTGCCTGAGCTGAAGCTGCCGGAAGCGCCCATGACAACCACCGCTAATTTTTCTGCCGGTGCAACAACTATGACCGTGCCGAGTCCCTGATAGTCTCCGGTCTTAAGCCAGCCAATCACCCAGACGGCGTCCAGTCCCGGCTGGCGCACCGTGTCCCAGCCCAGCCCGTAGCTCCATTCGTTTGACTTGACCGGGTTGAAGGTTGCAACGGTCTGGTCAACACCCATGGCGGCAACGGAGGCTTCCGAAAGGATGCGCACATTGCCCCGTTTACCACCGCCCATCAACATCATGGCAATTTTCGCCATATCCGAGGGGGTGCTGTATAACCCGCCGGAAGCAAAATCGTTGACAAATAATTGCGGCAGCGGCGTGTTGCCTTCATGTCGTTTGGCAAAGCTGCCATCAGGAAAATAGTCAAGGGGAAAACGGCTGTGGTTCATGCCGAGCGGGGTAAATATCTCATCTTGGACGAACTGCACATAGCTTTTGCCGGTCACTGCCGGAACAAGCTGATCGACCAGGGTAAAGCCCTCATTGCAATAGACGCTCAGATAACCGGGAGAGTGCTTGAGCCGTTGCGTCTTCAGGGTTTCCAATACCTGGGCGGAATAGCTGAACGGAAGGGGGGAGTAGGTTGCGGCGTTGCGGTAGTCGGCGCCCGGAAACCCTGATGAGTGGTTGAGCAGCATCTTGACGGTAATTTGCGTGTATTCCGGGGAAAGCATGCTGAATGAGGGAATGTAGTCCGCAAGCGGTGCATTGAGAGAGACCCGTTTCTGATCTACGAGTTTCATAGCAGCAATGGTCGCTACCATCTTGCTCATCGAACAGATAGGGTACATCATGTCTACCGTGGGCAGGGTCTTTGACGCTTGATCCGCATAACCGAAGGTTTCCGCCCATACCAAACTTTCTCCGTCGATGAACGCCAGCGATATGGATGAAGCGCCGGTTTTTTTCATGACGTCGTTCGCCGCAGCCCGTCCCTCGGCAACCGTGGCGTTATAAGAGAAAGAGGAAGAGTCGGAACTGCAACCTGCAAGAGACAAAATGCAAAAGATATTGCAAACGCTGATGATGATTCTGAATAGATTATTCTCAATCATTTTCATAATATTTAATCCTGAATTCATCAATGAGAGCAAATGCCTGTATACACCTTGAAGCTCCCTGGGTTCCGGATGGTAAGATGACCACGCAAAAGACGATCTCCCCGCGTCATTCGTCAAGATGTCGATGGAATGTCAAGGGTAAAGATTTTACCCACAATCTCTTCCATCACTTCCGAATAGGCGGGCCACAGCATGGTACAAATCTTAATGTATCACAGTCCCAGCGGCTGCCGTCAGGGCATTGTAGCTTCCAAACAGAAAAGCAGTTTTCGTCGGGACAAACAAGTTCCGAGGTGCCGGCAATGATTTCACAACCGTCTTCTTTGGTGCCGACCTGGTAACACGTGGTGGGATTCGGTGCTGTCGAACAGGCAATAGAGACCCTGGTGCCATGGGTTTGACCCGGATCCCAGTTCGTTGCGGTAAAGTGTCCGTAATTCCCGGCTTTCGCGACGTCCCAGAAGTAATTGCCAATCCAGTCACTGGATCTCCACGCGGACCAGGCCCGGTAATACCGCGCCTGGGACGGACAGTAGACATCAAAGGCCCGGGTCTCCCAGGGGCCCAGTGCAATCGTGTCCGTTGTTACGACTTTGCAGTTTTGGATTTGCGCGGTGCAGGGATTGGAAGGATCTGCAGCGTGCACGTTCTGTGCACCCATAACCGCGGCCGCAGCAATGAGACCAAGCAGCAAACCATGCCTGACGGCAGCCGACCGTAATTCCGCAATAGAAGAAATTATCCCCATGATTCCCTCCTTGATCTGTAATCGGCTCATCAATAATTATGTTCGCCAGCAGCAACGTGGGTGAACCTGATGGTCCGTTCGCTGAGATCATTCGGTGAACACCCCAGATAAATCTTGAAAGAGCTCGTGGTCGCGGTGTTATGGTCGATCATGTGCAGCACCATCGATCGTTGCGTATCGCTCTCTAAGGCAATGCTTACATCGCGGTGGCGTTCTGCGTCCCAGTTCCACAGGTACGGCGCATTTTCAGGACAGACAAAATGCAGGACCGCCTGCTCGTTCTTAAATTGAAACACCTCTTTTTCAACCGAAACGCAGTTCGGAACCCCCAAGCACTCCTGCCTCGATGTCAGTACCGGATTGGCATCTCCGGCACTGCTGCTGGAGCACCCGCAAAGGTACCCGCCTGTCACAATCAACAGCAGAACCATGGCGCATTGACTGAAATTGAGGCATCTCTTCCTCCCGGTTGCACATCCTTTACGCATGGAGACCTCCTTTCTGTGCTACTCACCGAATCTTTGATAGGAGCTTGCCTGAATAATAAGTGTGTGTAAAACGTGCTGCGCAATTCTACCGCATTGATACACCTAAGGTCTTTGGAGACTATACCGGGGCTGGCGCGTGCTGCAACAGTTCTAAACCTTGCGTCCCCGCCTGAATTTCAAAAGATGTTTTTAAGCTCGTTATCCTTTCCGGCATTGGTTTGACAAAGAGCAGACCCATCGCCTTCTTTTAAAATTTCCATTTCCGCAACAAGCCTCGCGTCCGAATTATGGAAAAAGGAGCCGATCAAAAAGAGGATTCCGGCCAGCGCTGCAAACAGAGGCAGGAAAACCATTGCTGTTTCCAGCCCGAAGGCATCGGACAGGGCGCCGATAACGGGAGGCCCCATTGCACTCCCAAGTATATGCTGGATGATGACGCACAAGCTTAACGATATGGCCCGGAGGCCCGGATGGACAACATCCTGGGTCACAGCAACGGCAGCCGGCACGAAAGCAACCGCTGCAATACCCACGGCCAGCAGAACGGCGTATTGAATGTGGCCGCGGAAAAAACCGAATGCGATAAACAGCAGAACTGCCGTCACGCATGATGATATCGAAGGAAAAAGAAGTCTCGCGTTTCTCCTGCTTTTCAGCCATCTATCCGCCAGGTAGCCTCCCAAAGGAGCTCCGATTATAGCCAGGAGCATGACTACGCCCCCCTTTGTAGAAGCCCTGCCCATGGATATTCCGTCCACTCTCTGAAAATAGCTGGGGAGCCATGTCAGCAGGGCCGTGGTAACAAATGTATTGGCTGCAAACGCGAGGTTGTTGAATAACAGCGTTTTATTCCCCAATAAATGCCTTGCGATTTCGCTCCACCGCATCTTCGATGCAGTCTTTTTATCTCCGCTGCCTGTAAGCCTTGTAAGCGCAATGGTCTCGTAATCCCTTGCATAGAAGAACAGCCATGCCACCACCATGCCGGGCAGGGCCACGAGACCGAATGCATGCCGCCATCCGAAACGATCTGCAATGATTCCGCCCAGGGCAATGCCCAGCGCGCTTCCTAACGGGATAGAGGCATTCCAGATTCCGAGAATCTTCGCCCTTTTCTCTTTTGGGAACAGCGCCGATATCATGGCGGTTCCGCCGGGGGCATATCCTGCTTCACCCAGACCGATGGCGGTTCTGGCCGTGAAAAGCTGCCCGAAGTTTTTCGTGAAAGCACAGGTAAGGGTGGCAACACTCCACAATACGGCCATCAACCCTACACTTTTAATTCTGCTCCACCGGTCGATCAGAATGGATACAGGCAGGGTAAAGATAAGAATCGACCAGTATACGGCGGAAACGAGCAGGCCGCACTGAGTGTCCGTGATGCCCCATTCCTGCTTGAGAAAAGGAAAAAGCGAGACGATAACCAGCCGGTCCAGGTAGTCGAACATGTAGAGCAGAAACAGCAGGGTAAAGATGCAGCAGGGGGATGATATCAGCGCACGGGTTTTCGGAACTGAAGAATTATTCATAGAGTCCATATTTCTTTGTGGCCTCAAACAGTGCAATGCAGTTTTCAGGGTTGACTCCCGGATGAAGAGAGTTGGAATCGCAGAGAATGTATCCTCCGCCTGCTGCTGCAACGTCAATGGCATGTTTAACCGCGGCCTCAACCTGATCCGGAGTACCGGCGGGGAGAAGTTCCTTGCAGTCGATATTGCCCAAAAGGCAGATTTTATCCCCATAGGCATCCTTGACCTTTTTCAGATCCATGCCTGCCTGGGGTTCCAGGGGGTTAAGCCCGTCATATCCTGAATCGATCAGGATATCCATGATTGACCAGAGATTGCCGTCGCTGTGGCGCACGACCTTCAGACCAAGATCGTGGGCGCGGTCAACGAGTTTCCTGTTGTACGGATTGACAAACTCCATGAAATGTTTCGGGGAGATCAGAAGATTGTTTGTTGCGGCAATATCATCTTCGACAACCAAAACATCAATGCCGGCCGAGGCTAACATATCGAGCTGCCTCAGATTATATTCCGTCACCTTGCCGGCCACAAGATGAATAAACTCAGGATCCCGATAAAGCTTTAACATATAGTTTTCCATCCCGGTCAATCTCCAGCTGCGAACAAAGACCCCGCGCATCAACCAGAAAAGCGCAACATCTCCCTTAAACCGGTCCCTGGCAAGCTCAAGCAACAGAAGATGTGCGCGCTTCGGTTCAGGAATATGAAAGTTATTAAGGTCATGGTGATCCTTTAAAGGATGGCCGATGGGAACCGGAAGGCCGTGAGGATTCCGCCTGTATATAACACTCCAATCATCTTTGACGTCTTGCTGATTGATTTCCGTTTCGTGACCAATCTCGAAAGAGGTGAACCCGTCCACGCCAAATACTTCATGAATCAGAAAAAGGGTATCCAGCAGCTTCATTTTCTCAGAATCGTTCATCTCATAAAACTGCTTGGATTCAGGCAGGCCATCGGTAATGTGCTTTCCGATACCCATGATCGGTGCCTCGTTTATTCCATGAATATACAGAGGAACGCGGTCGGGTTGCTGAACACTCAAGGCCTTAATAATCCGCTCTTTTCCTTTCATAAGAGAGCATCTCCTGATTAATTTCAATCATGTATCCGTTGGTCCGGGCACCCCTGTTACGGTTCGACCCTATCATAGTTCTTAAAATGAGCCAATTGCAAAAGTCCTTCTGCACCCATTCCGGCGAATCCCGGATCGGGTCCGGGACCGGCGCCGGGTCGATTTTACTCGCATCAGGGAAGACAGATGGTGTATGGATCACCACGAGGCCCGTCGATCCCCCGGCATGCAGCCGGGCGTCCGTGGATCTATGGGACCCGACACGCAAACAAACGGAAATGAGATCGATTTTGAAGGAAACGTCCTTAAAAATATGGCCGATTTTCACCACCGGCCTGGTCGCAATCCCCGGGGGGCTGCTCTTTGATTTCCTGCGCATTCCCTTGCCCTGGATGCTCGGACCGCTGACGGTCACCCTGCTCTACAACGCCCTCAGCGGCCGGGGGACTCGCCGAGATGGGCATCGTCGCCCTGGCGCTCGGCGCGGATGTAGCCTTCGTTCTGGCCTATCAGCTCTTCCGTTTTTTTACCATCCTGCTGGTGATCCCGCCGATACTCCGTTGGCGTTTCAGGCGGTAAGACATTTCCCCGGAATCCTCCGTGCCCGGCATCAACCGGATGAACCGGAAAACGGGTTTGCTCACGCTTGCGCAGGAGTGGCCGCGACGGTCGTATTTTTCGAGCGCATCCGCCTTGACAGAGGGGGAGATTTTCATTATTCTCACAACCGCCGGCGCCCCGGTTTCATTGATGGAACAGGCGTGCCCTTGAAAAATAAACCGAGTGTCAAGGAGGCAGATCATGAACGTCGTCGCATTCAACGGCAGTGCCCGCGCAAAGGGGAACACGGCCATCCTGCTGAACGTGGCTCTGGATGAGCTCGGGAAAGAAGGCATCAAAACGGAACTCGTCACGCTCGCGGGGAAAACCATTCCCGGTTGCCGGGCCTGCTACAAGTGTTTCAAGAAGGCCGACGGCCACTGCGTGGTGACCGGCGATATCGTCAATGAGTGCATCGATAAAATGCGGGCGGCGGACGGCATCCTCCTCGGCTCCCCGACTTACTTTTCCGACATCACCGCCGGGATGAAGGCCCTGATCGAGCGGGCGGGAATGACGTCCCGTGCGAACCAGGACCTGCTGAAGCGGAAGGTCGGGGCGGGGGTTGTGGCCGTCAGGAGGGCCGGAGCGATTCATGCCTTCAGCTCCCTTAACCTTTTCTTCCTGATCGGCCAGATGATCGTCGTGGGATCCAACTACTGGAACATCGGCATCGGCCGGGAGGCGGGCGAGGTGGAGAAGGACCTCGAGGGGATTCAGACGATGAAGGTTCTGGGGCAGAACATGGCCTGGCTCCTGAAGAAACTCCACACCTGATTTCAGTCAAGCAAGCGGTAAATGGTATCCGTTCCCCAACCCTATTACGAGGTCTTTTCCATCAGAGCGTTGAGGAGTCTGATCTCCTCGGCCCACCGCTCGCTCTCCGGGGTCTCCAGGATCAGGGGGATCCCTTCGAACCGCCTGTCGTTCATGATGAGGCGGAAAGGTTCCAGCCCGATCTGCCCCTTTCCGATGGGCGCATGGCGGTCCACGCGGCTTCCCAGCGCCGCTTTGGAGTCGTTCAGATGGATCCCGCGGAGATAGCCGAGGCCTACGATCCGGTCGAACTCCTCCAGGGTTGCGGTGGATGCCTCAGGCGTCCGAAGATCGTAGCCGGCGGCGAAGGTGTGGGCGGTGTCGAGGCAGACGCCCACCCGGCTCCGATCGGGGAGCTGTTGGATGATCCGGGCGATCTGCTCGAAACGGAACCCGAGATTGCTTCCCTGTCCCGCCGTGTTTTCGATGACGGCGGTCACCCCTGCGGTTCCGGCGAGGGCGATGCCGATCGATTCGGCGATCCGGGAGAGACATTCCTCTTCGGAAGAAAGACGCAGATGGCTCCCCGGATGGAAATTGAGGAGGGTGATGCCAAGCGCCTCGCAGCGGCGCATCTCCGCGAGGAAGGCCGCGCGGGACTTCGCGAGGGCCTCCGCCTCCGGGTGGCCGAGGTTGATCAGGTATCCGTCATGGGCAAGGATCTGCGCCGGGGAAAAGCCCTTCTCCCGGCAGTTGTTCCGGAAGGTCGCGATCTCCTCTTCGGTGAGCGGTTTCGCCGCCCACTGCCGCTGATTCCGCGTGAAGAGCGCGAAGGCCCGCGCACCGATCGCCGCGGCATTCAGCGGCGCATTGCCGACGCCGCCCGCCGCGCTCACATGGGCGCCCACATATTTCATCGCGTACCTTTTTTCATCATCTGATGGACCAAAGCCGTTGCTTGCTTCATGGTGAACCGGCGTCACGGGGGGGCACTTGAGGTTATGACCCAGAATAAATCCTGTCTTTTCCGCTATGTTTTCCCTGGTACATAAGCTGGTCAACCCGGTGAACGAAGGCCTTCATGTTTTCCTGCGGCTTGTATTGCCCGAGACCGATGCTCACCGTCACATGAACGTCCTGACCCGGCGCCGGGGAGAAAAGCTCCTTTTTAAATTCCGTCCGGATTCTTTCGGCTGTAACGGCGCCGTCCGCGCCTGTTGTCATGGGCAGGAGGATGGTGAATTCTTCGCCGCCATAACGATAGGCGGAATCCGTCTGGCGCAGGCATCTTCTGACCACCTGCCCAAGTCGCAATAAAACCTGGTCTCCCTCGACATGGCCGTAAGCGTCGTTGAATGCCTTAAAATTGTCCAGATCAAGAAGGAGAAGCGTTAACGGTTGCTCATAGCGTTTCGACCGGTCCAATTCGATTTTAAGCTGAAAGTAAAAATGCCGGGAATTGTAGAGCTGTGAGTTCCCGGTATCTGTTCTCACTTTCCCTCAGTAACTCCTCGGCCCGCTTGCGCTCGGTGGTGTCGGTGAGAAAATTTAAGGTGGCTGGTTTTCCTTCCCAGGAGATCACCACTGCACGCGATTCCGCCCATCTAACCGTGCCGTCCGAAGTAACGACCCTGAATTGATGGACCGGCTGATTTTCTTCACCTCTCATGATCCTGATGTGCGCCTCAAACAACTTCTCCCGATCTTCCGGGTGGATGAATTCTACAAAGGGCATTGAAGTCAGCACTGCCTCCGAGTAACCCAGAAGTTTTAAAGTCATAGGATTCATATATTTCAACAATCCGTCCTGGGCGATCACGATACTCTCTGCCGCATTCTCCACCACAAGACGATATTTCTCTTCGCTCTCCCGCAGCGCCTCCTCGGTCTGCTTCTGGGCAGAGACGTCGCGGGACACCACCTGGAAACCGATCACGCGGCCATTTTCCACAATCAACTGGGTATTTTGCCCGAGCCAGACCTCATGGCCGTCTTTTGTGATAATGCAATATTCCGAATATGTATTTTGAATCCCCTTTACGAACTGACGACCGAAGAACTTCATGGCTTCGTCACGCATGTCCTGGCGGATCAATGTCGGATAATGTTTTCCAATAAGCTCTTTTGCTTCGTATCCCGTAATACGAATTGCCGCCGGATTTACGAAGGTGAAGCGTCCAGTGCCGTCCGTTCGGAAGACGATATCCGTCGCATATTCCACCAATGTCCGATACCGCTCTTCGCTCTCCCGCAGCGCCTCCTCCACACATTTGTGCGCGGCTTCCATTTGTTCCAGCTCCTTGATTTGCTGTTCCAAAATGGCTATTTTTTTGATCAGTCCTGAATTTGTGCTGGATGGATCGTTCATCTGGTACCCCTCCCCATAATGACAAACGGCGCCGGCTGGAAACCTAAATGGACGATATTGGTTACCTGATGCATTCTGGATTAAGCATTACCGGATACCCATTCAGATGTCAAATTGGAATATCGGAAGTGCGTTCCGCAAACCCCGCCGTGCGGGAAAAAGCACTAAGGGGACACCTTGCCGCAAGGTGTCCCCAAACGCCCGTCAGGTGTGCGCCTCGTCCCAGTTCCGGCCGGCGGATATCTCCACACGAAGGGGTACGCGGAGCGTCAGCACCCCCTCCATCTCCTCCCGGACCAGGACGATCACCCTCTCCTTCTCGAAAACAGGCGCCTCGAAGACCAGCTCGTCGTGGACCTGCATGATCATGGCGGCCGAGAGTCTCTCTTCCGCGAGACGCCGGAAGATCCGGACCATCGCGACTTTGATGAGATCCGCCGCCGTCCCCTGGATGGGGGCGTTGATCGCCATCCGCTCGGCAAACTGCCGGACCTGGGCCTGGGGGC
>JAPLJW010000341.1 GCA_026388365.1 Deltaproteobacteria bacterium
CAATATAGGTCACGGCCTGGGTCTGAACCGGATGGCTTACAAACACAAGGGCTGCAAACAACGGGATACATCGGTAAAAATCCGAAGTCTTTGAAATATCCTTCTGAAGACAGGCAGAAGCATAGGGCGTCCTGAAGGTAAAAACCATAAGCCAGTAAACGAGCAGGGCATTCAGCAGATGAATGAAAAGATTGAAAACATGGTAGCCGACTACATGGAACCCGTGCATCTTAATGTTCAACGCAAAGGTCAATTGCACGATAATTCGATTTTGAAGCAGACTTTTGGGGTCGAGATAACGACCAAGATTCTGAATATCGGAATTAGTAAAAAAACTAACAAAATCATCTAAAACAAGAGGAACCTTGAAGGTGTTCGAATAAATCAGCATGCCCAGGATGACAATGATCAGGATATGGACAGTCTGTTTCAGGAAAAAAGCCGCTGATGGGGCAGGCCCTGCCGGCATCTTGTCGGCTTTTTTCTGGTTATCTGATGCTTTTCTCTTTGACCCTTTTGCCATTGATAACCTTATCCTCATATTGTTGACTGAAATGGTAAATGGGCGTCAGAGTATATTATTGACGTGTACCGGTAAAAAATGGTTCTTAAGCGGCGAATCATCCCGTTTCGTCTTTCGCCTTACCCATATCCGCTTTTACAGGAAAAGGCAATTTGAAATTCACTCTTTTTCGTAAAAATGTATTGCTTTCAAAAAGCCGGCGTGGTACAGATTCGCCCTGCGGATCTGGCATTACAGAAAAACAGGATACTTCCTGCAGGGGGTTATAATGAAACGGTTTTTCCTTCCATTACTGCTGTTGTCTTTTTTTTTCGGCGTCTCCTTTCCTTGTGCCTCTTTTGCCGGGGGCAACAGGACCGTCACCATCCTTTACACGGGCTCCGTAAAGGGGACCATTGATCCGTGTCTTCTCTGAGGTCCGCAAAACTCGGGCGGTCTGGCCCGGCGCGCACACGTGGTAGAATCTATCCGGAAAGGAGAACCATCCGTCCTGCTTTTGGATTGCGGGGCCCTTTTTATTAATCACAGAGATACGGTTGAATTACACTTGAAGGCCATGGAACTCATGGGATACGACGCCTTAAATCTTGGCAGTCCGGAGTTGCATTTTGGAAAGGAATTCCTCGAGCATACACGGTCTCATGTCTCCTTTCCCTATATTGCGTCAAATCTGCTTTTTGATGGCGGCAGCAGGCTCCCCTGGATCCGGGATTACATCATCAAGGAGGCAGGCGGCATAAAAGTAGCCATTCTCGGCATTTTCGATCCCGATGGCCTCGAGCAACTCCCTAAAGAACAGGTGAAAGGCCTGAAGGTCATACCCCCTGAGACCGCCCTCAAAAGGCTGCTGCCCGAGGTAAGGGAAAAAGCCGACCTGGTCATCCTCCTGTCCCGATTCGATGTTCCAGAGACAATTGCGCTTGTAAAGGCCGTAAAAGGCATTGACGTGGCCATTTCATCCGGAAACGATAACATACATTCTGCAGAAGATCCCGAGAACACCGTCATCCTCCAGACAGGGGCCCTGGGAAAAACAATGGGACTGCTGAAGATCACCCTTGATGAAAAGCGGGCACTCCGCGTGAGCGAAAGAAGATATGTCCCCATGGGCAATTCCGTTCCGGGCAATGGGGAGATCGAGAGGCTCGTAGTAACATTTAAAAAGGTCCAGGAGAAAAAAGATGCAGAACTGGCCAAAAAACAACAAGAGAAACTCATGGAAGTGCTGAAATTGTCGCCACAGGAGTTCATGGAACGCTTCCGGCAAGAACAAATGCAAGAACAAATGAGAAAAGGAGAAGCACGGTGAAAAGTTATCGACGTACGCTATTTGCGGTGGTGTGCTGCCTGATGTTGGTCTTATTGGCAGGGTGTGCCGCTTTATCTCTCGTTACCGCAAGGCAGGAAACTCTCGAGGAAAGGGTAAAAAATTACATGCAGGCCCAGATCGACGGAAAATGGGACCGCGCCTGGTCATTTTTTGACTCTTCCTCCCGCGAATCGATAAGACGGGAGATCTACGTGAACCGGTCCAGAACGCTGTCATTCAGCGGATACGGGATCGATGAGATCACCGTGCTTCCCTCGGGGGATCAGGCAACGGTAAAGGTCAGCATGGACGTCTCGTTCATGGGACACGCGTTCAAGGGGATGCCGCTGACGCAAAAATGGGTTAAAGAAAGCGGAGCATGGTTTGTAAACGAGCCGCAGTCGCTAAAAACACCCTTTTACATGCAGCAAAAGCAGCAATAATCATCCTGCTACATGTTCGCCCCGCTCAATATGTGATTGCCGCTGTCGCTATACAGATAGAAACCGCCGATGGCGCCAACATCACCCTCCGTGCGGAACTTGAGGAACGAGATCCCGGACGCAGCCTCCCCGAAACGGGACGCCACTTCAAACACGTCATAGGCACCGGCATCAAGGTTGACGGAGATAACACGCCCCTCCAGCAGATTCCCGTTACGATCATACGGCTCGATCCTCACCTGTACGGCAAACGATGAAGGATTGCAGACGACGGCCCCGGTAAACCAGTAGCCTTCATTGCCCGGATAATGCGGCAGGATGAGCGTGCTCTTGAAATGGGTGTCGTCCAGGAGCGGATAACTCGCATTGTCTTTCCCGTTGAGGGTGCTGTAGGTAAAGTAACCGACCAGGGGATACTGCCCGGTTATCTCAAGGATCGAATGATACAGCGGCTCCCCGTCTCTCTTTCCGAATTGATCCTGGAGATCCAGTACCCGCTTTTCACGGGGAGCCAGCACGATATTGAGGTCCCCTGCCGTGTCCGCACCGGCCCGTGCGAGATGAAGCCGGACGGGATTCTCCGTAGCATTCGGGTTGATCAGGGTCACTCTGGTTTTCCAATAGCCCGGCTCGGGAACATGCGGCACGATTTTTTTCGCAGGGCCCACCGGGAGCGCAAACAGGGTTTCAACACCGGATGCATCCGAAGTGTATTGAAAACCGCTCAGGGGCTGTACCCCGTTCCCCAGGATTTCGATCCATCCCGATTGCGGCATGGTGTAGAATGGATAGGAACCCGGCTCGAGGGAGAGCCCCCCGCGTGCAACGATCGGCTCCGAGGCCTCCTGCAGCAGGACGCCATCCGCTGAATATAAGCGCAGCGTAACCCGGGTCTCTTCAAACGACTCGTTTCTCACACCGCCGAACATCCTCACGCCCGGGGTCATTGAACGGGCCGTATCGGGGATAACCAGCCGGGAACCCCGTGCATCGCCCTGGACAAAGGTTGTGAGGAAACGATGACCCTCGCCGATCAGGTTGAGAAGGGCTACCGGCCCGTCTGCCGTCAGGGTAAAACTGTTGGTTCCGGACATCTCATGCGGTCGCACGGATAGATCGCTGAAAAGAAATTCCCTCTTCTCGCCGGGCCCAAGCCGAAGCGGCCCCAGGACCGTCTGGACCGGATTTCCTTCCCCGTCCCGCGTCGTCAATGTCACCCCAGAAACCCCGGCGCTTCCCGGATTGGTCAGGGCGAAACCGGACTCACTCCCTGTGGGAATATAAGGAACTTCCTGGTTGTACGACCTTTTCACATCCGTATTCAGGACATAGATATTCGGGTCTGAATAATCATCCTGCGTTAAGCGGATGATGTAAGGCGGCGTTGTGGAAGTCATCACGATGCTCATGGGACGACCATTCGATACGACGGCGCGTTGCACCTCTGCCCCGTTCCCATCCGCGACAACCACGTTCATATCCCGCAAACTCCCAGGTTCCTTTGCAATCCGGACGGACAGGATGTCCCCGGGAATCGTGGAGAGCGTGTACACATCTTCATCGAGGAGGATCAGATGGTACGTCCCCGGGCCGATCTCCACGATCTGGCTCCCTTTCTCGAGGTAGTCATCCCTGGATCCGGCAAGTCTCACGAGCTCCTTATAATCCAGGCCGGGGAAAATAGTGCGTACATCGAGCGAAAAGCTCAGGAGTTCCGGATGGTCGGTGATGCTCGCCGCTGTCCACTGGCCGCCCGTGATCGCCCCGGCCGCATCCAGGGACAGGTCATAGGTATAATGATAACCACGGACCTTTGTTCCCATGTAGTCCGGTTCCACAGCATCATCCGCAAAATAAACCGTTACCGAGACCGACTCGACGTTTCCGTTTCGGGAGCTTTCCATATCGTATTTATAGATCGGGTATGACCACACCTCTATCCCTGACCAGAGATCGGCCACAAAGGCCTCTCTCTGGTCCTTGATATATTTGAGAAGCCATTCATGGAACACGTCGGGATCGGTGCCGTTGCCAAGCTCGCCGATGTCGCTGTTGTGCGCGAGCGTCAGGAGCCCTTTTTTGTCCCCGACCCGGAAGATAATGTTATTCTCCGAAGAAGGGAGAATGTCGACATGCTCGTAGCACGCGGCGCGCGCCCAGTGTGCGCAGAGCCCGTACCAGCCGGGCGCGTTCGGATCATAATGCGCACTTAGGTACTCGGTGAGCGCCGGACCGGACGTCACGCCGGTCGTGAGGAGATTGTACTTCTCCAGAGGCGCCGGCCTGCCGCGATAGTCCTGACCGGTGCCAAGCCCCCCTTGGGTATAGGGCCACCAGTAACCCGACCAGGGACGGGACGCGGCCTCATGGGTCTCGGCATATGCAGAATGATGAAATAAGACCGGAAAAATGAAAAGACAAAAGAGCGCCACGACCAAAGCGTGCTTCGGGATGGATCCCTGATTCATAAAACCCATTGATTTCATAATCATATCAATGAATAAGCCACGAACGCCTCAGAGGCGTTTCCTCATAGAGCCACCAGGACCCGTCCGCGGGCCACAATTGCTTAACCACCGGGCGCCCACGGTCATCGGTCACCGTGACCATAATCAGCCCTGTCGAGCCCGGGTCCTCCACCCTGATCCAGCCCATCGCCTTTGCCTGGCCGACACTGAATGGATCAAAGGAAACCCGGTAACGCCTTAAAAACACGCTGCCGCCGGCTTCGACCTTCTCCTCATAGACCTCGCCGCCGGCTTGAAAGCCGATGGGCAGAATATCGCAGGGGGCGGGAAAGCCGGGTACCAGCAACAGGCCCGCACCACTTTTCTTTTGCCCGGTTTTCCCCATTCCTTTCCACTGGATCTCTCCGGCAATCCCGGGCGAGGGAAGCCTGAGTTCACATATGGTAACCGCCTCCGCCGATGCTTCGAGGAAAAACCGAAGGATCGATGCGCCATCAGGACCGACTTGCGGCACGACCTTCCAAACCTGGGTACGGGGCGGGGCCGAATCTTTCAAAGCCGCATATTCCGACACGATGCTCAATGCGGCCGCTGGCCGGTAGGGAAACGCCCGGCCATCGCCCGCAAGGATCAGGAGGCCGATCACGGCCAGCAGGACAGCGCCCACATGCATTCTTATTTTTTTACTTGTCTTTGCCACTGCACAGCCCCCTTGAGACCACCGCTTGAGAAGCGGCGTATTAACACCGAAGAAGCTCCATGAAAAATGGGGGGCCTTTTCCAAGGCCCCCCAGTGTCAAGATCAGCCAAGGCAATCCCTCAGCTTCATGCAAGCACCGGTATGCCCGGCATCACTACCTGCACAGGTATCCCATGGAGTTACCCATACTCGTTCTATCGAAGAAAAATACAAACGCATCCAATCCCAGGGCATTAGCAGAGACTGCCGTGATGTATGCAGGGACTCCAGCCGGCTGCACTCCTGCCGGTAACCAGGCTATAGCTGACACATCAGCTTGATAAATCGCGCCCGGCGCAAGCGCGGGGGTGGTGAAAGTAGCCGTAGTGCCATTGGCCTTCGTTGCCGTAAGGAGGACGGTGGTGGTTGCCGTCGCAGAGGTATTGGTGACGGCAATCCCAGTTACGTAGGGATCAGCTGCGCTTAGACTGGGAACGAAGGGGCAGAGTCGCCCGCTGCCCACGGCTGCCGGTAAGGGACAGCCGAACGTGCCCATGCAGAGGTCAAAGGACCACGACCCGCACGTCCCCTTGGTCAGGGTCACCCTGACCGTTACGAGGTCGTTCGCATTCACCTCAGCCAGGTTGTAGACAAAAGGAGGCAGATTCAGTTCGAAGAAGAACTCACCGGCACCAAAGAGCACGGCGGGGGCGCTCGTAAACGAAACCGCCCTTGATGCGGCCGGTACAGCCGCACAGTTGTTGGCGCCTGCGGCTATAAGAGCTGCTCCGGGTACTGCTGTAATTGCGTCGCCTCTCAGGTAGCCGAGAGCACCTAATGCAAGGCCACCTGGCGCTGTATTACATGTAGTTGTTGCAGAAGACTTGTACGCGGGAGCTGTCCCACTCCAATAGACCCCGCGTTCCGCGGCCGAGCCGTTGACCAGAATCTGGGCGGTCACGGAATAATTGGTAACCTCAAACGCCTGCGTCGACTGGATGATGAACTTGGGAACATTGAGCGCACCTAATGTTGCATCAGCAGTATGATCGAGGCAGTAACCGTTTGCACCGGTTCCATTCGTATCATAGTCGAAAGAATTACAGGTGCTGCCCTGGAGTCCGGTACCCAGCACGATATGTCCACAAGCCGCGCCTTTACAGGTTACGAGACTGAGCTGCGCTGCTGCAGTGATGTGGGCGATCCGGTCGTCGCCGGAGAACACCACGGGAAGACCTGTCGCAGCCGGGACTGAATTCGATGTGCTCTCCAGATACTCAAGTGTGAACAGTGCGCTCGATGTGTTGGCGCACAGGATGTTGTCGCCGGCGACAAAAGTGTTCGGTGCCGCAGTAGCACTATTCCAAAGATAAGCACCCGTGGTATTTCGCTTCCAGAAGTACGGCGCTGCGTTCTTGCCGTCAAAGAATTTGACGATTAACCTATTGGCCGCGTTCCTACCGACAAATGTCATTGTGAAGGCAATGTTCGTATGAACAATACCTGTCACATTATCTCTTTCCGCCACTGTCATGGTATAGGTCTGCTGTCCGGCGACGCCTACGACCAAAAGACCGTACTCAGAGGTTGCAGCAGCAGGCGCAACTATGGAGTCAAATGCCGGTTCGGTGCTTGTTACGGGGGTTGCCGCGCCACCAATTATAGGGGCTGCTGTGCCGTCATGAAGCCTTAAAAAGTAATTGAAACTCTTGCAGAGGGTCGCGTTGTTGCTCAAGGAGTTCCGCATCACATCCCCGTTTGTCAGCACCGTATTGTTATCCGCTTCCCATGTCAGCGTGCCGACCTGCCAGCATTCCGATTTGGGAATGTCGGGCACTGTGGTTTTCTTGAATATATTCTGGGCGGCAAATGCCATACCGGCAAATGCTACGACCAGAAAAACCGTCAAAAACGAAGTCAAAATCCCTTTTCTTCTCATAATTGCCTCCTCCTGAAATGGTTGTTAGTGTAACTATTCAAAAAACTTAAAAACACCATGTAGCTTCAAGCTTCATAAACTTCTATAGCAATGTCGCGCGGCTCTCACCCCCCTCCTCGTGAAATGAGCTGTTATCGGATTTTGTTTCAATGTCTCTTTTTCAACGCGCTTGCTGCTCCCCTGAGCAATGATACTGGGATCAACTAACAATTATGGCCGTCAAAGTCAAGAAAAAAACTCATTGCCCCGCAGGATCGACCGGCAGGGGCATCCCGACGTCGCATATCGCCAGATAGATACCCCTCTTTTGCTCCCCGCCCTGCAGGACGCCCATGCCGAAGGCAATTCCCGCCTCCTGCATGCGGGGATCGAGGATCGTCAGTCCCCTGGCATTGGAAGGCTCCAGCTCATCCCGAAACATGACTTCGAAAAGACGGCCGACAGCCACCGACCTATCGATGGGGTCCGTGAACCAGGTGATGCCCAGCGACTCGCCTGCGGCCGCGAACCGGTAGCCGCTTGCGGCGATGCGATCCTCAACGGTGCGCCCTTCGAGCGAAGTCTTGCCGTAGTAGTTGTTCTCCAGCATGTCGCGCACATGCTTCTGCGATGCGGAGAACAGGGACCGGTTCAACGTCAGGGGAGGAAGGCCCCGCCCGAAGGCCGCGCGCAGTTCGGGGCGCCCTGCAAGGAATGGGGCGGCGTCGATGCCCAGCGATTGCGCCGTCCCGAGCGGGTTGGCCCTGGCCGCGTTGATGCGCTGCAGCAGCTCGCCTTCCGGCCCGGAGATCGGGGCGCCGAAATCACACGTGCCCAGATAGACGTTCCAGAGAACGCCTCCGAGGCGCAGAACGCCCGTGCTGACGCTGACGCCCGCCTCTTTGAGACCCGGATCGAGGATGTTGCGCGTTACCGTGCGTGCGGGGTCCAGCTCATCGCGGTACATGTATTCAAAAAGGAGCCGCACGGCATCCCCCGGGCGGATGAAATTGGCAAAGTACAGCATGCCCAGGGATTCCCCGGTTATGCCGGCAGGGTACCCGGCTTCGTGAATGCGCGCGTCATAGCCCCGGCCGTCGGGGGAAACATGGGAGTAATAGTTGTTGGCCAGCATGTCCGTTGTGTGGGCCCGGGCGGCCTCAAAGAGGTTTCCGTTGAAGGTCAGGGGTGGAAGGCCCTCCTTCAGGATCTTCTCCAGTTCGGGGAGGTCCTTCAGGATTTTATCGGGATCCATCCCCATCGCGGCGGCTACTCCCAGCGGATTCTGGCGCGCCTCGTTGATCAGCGCCAGCAGCGCCTCGTCCTGCGGCGAAGGCAGGCCCTCGGCCGCGGAGGCAACCCCGCTCGCGCCTCCGAGAAGGGAGACGGAAAGCAATAGAACGAATAGGAGTCTTGTCATCATCATGGTCATGGTGCCTCAGTTTTAAGCAAGAGTCATGCTAAAAAACGACCTGCGGCTCTTTTTTTCTCACCCGAGAGCTTTGAAAATCTACCTTATGTTGTCACCCCGGCGAAAGCCGGGGTCCAGAAGGTCTTGAAAAGACTGGATTCCGGCTTTTGCCGGAATGACATGAGGGACCGGGATGACAACTTAGACCAAATGCGGAAAGATTCAAAGGTCCCGGTATCGATGACAGGGGCGGAGGCTGCGCCTCATATCATTGGTCATATTTGACCAGCATTGGTCGATTTTGTTCACCCTTGCGCCCCCGGCAACGCATCCGCTATCATCAGAGCAGCCGCTCGGTTGAAAACAGGCCATTTTTTCACCACCGCTTTCGAAGTCCCACCCAAACCGTCGCCGGATCGCCCTGGATGAGGCTGTACGTCCCGGGCGTGTCATAATTTGTGTCCAGCAGGTTCCGGACGGAAAGTTCCAGATCCAGGCCGGGGATAGCGATATTACGGATGGTCGTACTCATATCGAGAAGCCAGACGCCGGGGACGGAGAGAATCTCCGCGCTGCGGGGGAATATGAGATTTCTCGATGAAAAATAACCCAGCCGTAAAAAGGCGGTGACCCTCTCAACCGGTCGCCATGTCCCGGTCAGGTTAAAGAGGGCGCCCGGTCCCTTGTCATAGGGATAGGTCAGATCGGTATAATGTTTCACCACCGTTCCATCGGGGCGCACAAAGGAAAAATCGTTCCAATGGTACGTTTCACTCGGGCCGTCATTGTCCAGCAGGGTCAGGTTGGCGGAAAGATCGAGACTCTGGATGGGCGAAAAACGACCCTCTATTTCCACCCCTTTGATATTCTGCCGGTTGGGCAGCGAAAGCCCTGCGTAGGGATCTTCCATGATGTGCTTCTCGATGCGGCTGACGAAACCGCACACGCTCAGCGCAGCCTGTGGGGAGGGTTTCCAGGCAACCTGGAGATTCAACGTCTTGATCTCTTCCGTATCCGTTTCTCCCTCTTCCAGAAGCTGCCGGGCAAAGGGTGTCCGGTAGGCGGCTCCATATAACAGCTTCATCATCCACTGAGGCTCGGGGGACCAGACGGCCCCGACATTGTAACTCAGGTGGTTGCCGTACTCGTCATGGGCATCGTTTCTCAAACCCAGTGAAAGATCGACATTGCCGACCTTTTGGCTGTATTGGCCAAAGACGGACCAGAGTCGGGCGTCATAGTCCTTTGCGGTGACCCCCGGCAGGAGATTCCGGTTTTCCGGTCCCAGGTAATCGGGCAGGTAGCCGTTCCAGATCGGGGCGTCATCGATCTCCTTGTTTCTATAAGAGAGCCCGCCGGTAAAAAGGGCCCTGCCCGACAGAAAGGAGCGGTCGTATATGAGTTCGCCGTAGGCGGTCCGTTCCTTTTGCTTAAAAGTCCTGTCTATGATCTCATATTCGGGATCGAGCAAGCTGTAAGAGCCGGTAAATCGGATGGCTGACGATCGATCCAGATTCTTTTTGGCCTCTAACTTGATAAACCCGAAGGGGCCGCTGCGGCTCTCCCCCCAGGAGAGATCTCCCGCCGACCGGGTCAGGGCGTAGTTTTTTCGGTAGTCGGAGAACAGGCCGGAGAGGGTGAGCCAGTCCCCGTATGAAAAGCGGCCCGAAACCTCGAGGTAACGGGAATCATCCGGACTTTTCGCGCCATACCGTTCTTCGGGAGGAACCGCCGTCTTTCCATCCCCCCAGAAGCGAAGGACATTGTAGCCGGTGTCATTCTCCCCGTCCTTGCGGCCGCTCACCGACAAAAACGCGTCCCATAAACCCGCATCGTGTCCCAGATTTGCATAAAAGGCCTGTTGATTCCCCGGGCTGCCGTACAGAATGCCCGTTTCCGCTCCTTCCAGATCCTTGCCGGTCATGGGAACCAGATTAACAATGCCGGCAAAGGCGTCCGGTCCCCAGAGCACCGAACCCGGGCCGCGGAGGATCTCAATGCGTTTTATGGAGGCAAGGGATAGTTCATGGTCCAGCGGATGCAGGGACTTGCTGATCTCCGAGCCCGTGGGAACCGTATCATAGAGAAACAGAACCGAATTGGAGATTCCCCGCAGGTAGGGCTGCGTGCCCCACTCCTTCTTGGCCATGTAAAATCCCGGCTCCATCTCGAGGGCATGGCTCAATGTTCGTATTCCCCTCTCCTTCATCTCCTCCCGGGTAATGACATGGGCCACGGCCGGCGCCTGCCAGGCGCTTTCCTGGCGTCTTGAGGCGATGGAAAGGACATCCAGATCCTCGCCCACAAACATCAGCAGGGTATCATTGGTCTCCTTCGTCACCCCTGCATCCTCCGTCACCCCGGCACTCTCCGTCACCCCGGCGGAAGCCGGGGTCCAGCCCCTTACTGTCTCCTGGCTTTCCGCCCGAAGCGCTCCGGACGGGACAAGGAAGAGCAGGACGAAAAGAGTGATTATGGGTATGTTAAACAATTTATGGATCACAACCTGTCTCGTATCCCGTTATTAAGATCTTCTGGACCCCGGTGCCTGTCCCGGACTCCGATCCGAAATTCGCCGGGGTGACAATAATTCGGATGATCGCCGGGGCGAAGCCCGGGGCTACCTGTCCTTCCCCTTTGCCTGATTCAACAGAACCCTGAATTTGGCCCTGGTCAATCCAAGGAACCTGGCCGCTGCCGTCTGGTTGTCTTTGCAGGTCTCAAGCGCCTGTCTGACAATATCCTTTTCGATCTCCTCCAGCGATATTCCCCCGGGGGGAAGTCGAAAACCGCCATGGCCGGCATTGAGAGGATGGCTTGTCTCAAGGAAAGAGAGGGTTTCGGATGTGATCTTTCCCGTGCCTCGCGCCAGGATCATGGCTCTCTCTACGGCGTTGGCCAGCTCTCTGACATTTCCGGGCCAGGTATGCTCTTTCAGCACACGCCGCGCCCCGTTGGAGAACTGTGTCTTGTCGATGCCGCCCTCCAGCCGTCGCAGGAAATGCCGGGCCAGGAGAATCACATCATCGGCTCGCTCCCTGAGAGGCGGAAGTTCAATGGGAAAGACGTTGATGCGAAAGAACAGATCCTCGCGAAACCTTCCCTTTTTCACATGTTCACTGAGATTTTGATTGGTGGCGCAGATAAACCGTATATCAACGGGAATCTCTGCGTTTCCCCCCACCCGCTGGATCTTTTTCTCCTGAAGGGCTCTTAAAAGCCTGGCCTGGGCCTCGAGGGAAAGATCGCCGAGTTCGTCCAGGAAGAGGGTCCCTTTGTCCGCATATTCAAACTTGCCCAGGCTCTTTTGGATTGCGCCGGTAAATGAACCTTTCTCATGGCCGAACAGTTCGGATTCCACCAGATTGGGGGATATCGCAGCGCAGTTCACGGGAACAAACCGCTCCTTGCGGCGCGGGCTCGCATTGTGGATATATCTGGACAGAAGCTCTTTTCCCGTCCCGGATTCACCGCTGATCATGACGGCCGCATCGGTTCCGGCCACCATGGAGGCAAGCTCCATGACCGTGGTCATCTTTTTGGCGGCATAGACGATATCTTCGCCGCCTGCCGTTTTTTGGATTTCCCTCCTCAGATTCCTGTTTTCGGCCATAATGCGCGACAGGCCGAGCGTCCGCTCCACGGTCAGCAGGATACGCGCCTCTTCAAAGGGTTTGATAATGTAGTCCACCGCCCCCTGTCGCATGGCTTCCACGGCCGACTCCACGGTGGCAAATGCGGTGATAAAGACCACGGGGTAGGGGATGTCCATCTCCATGATCTTTTTCAGGAGCTCTACTCCGTCCATCCGAGGCATCTTTATATCCGTTATGATCATATCGAAAGATGTGGCGTTGATCATCTCCAGGGCCTCCACGCCATCTCCCGCTTGGTCTACATGATACCCCCTTCGGCTCAGCATAATGGAAAGCAGGTGCCTCATTCTTGCTTCATCGTCAACGATCAGTATATGCGCCATGGCGCCCCTCTCTCCCCTTGCCGTCCTGCGACACCGGTATCGACACCCGAAACAGGGCGCCCCCCTCCATCCTGTTCTCCGCGCTGATGACGCCGCCATGCGTCTTGATCGCCTGGGCAGCGTAGGCGAGCCCCAGGCCGGCGCCCTTTGCGCGCGTGGTGAAGAATGGATTGAAGATCTTATCGATATTTTCCGGGGCAATCCCCTCTCCATCGTCCGCGATCTCTATGGTCCAGGTATCAGCCGGGCAGGTCGCCGTCACCTGCAGCACGCATTTGTCCCCGTTGGCCTCAAAGGCATTCTTTATGACGTTGCCGATGGCGCGGATCAGCAGATCGGGATCCACGTTCGCATAACAGGGGTCAGACGGGATATGGGACTGTATTTCACAGGGCATTCCGGTTTTTTGAAGTTCAAATCTTGTTACAATCTCCTTGAGCAGGGCGTTCAGATCCGTATGGCGAAAAGAGGGGGTGACCGGACGGGCAAATATCAGGAAGTCTCCGATCAGGCGGTTCAGGCGCATGATCTCATCCTCGATATAAAAGACCATGGTGTTGTCGGAGGAGAGGGCAAAATCTTTTTTCAGGACATCGAGCGAACTCTTCATGATGCTCAATGGATTTTTGAACTCGTGTGCAATGATCAGCGAGAATTTCCCCATCTCGGCCAATGTCTTCTGCCGCCTCATCTGCTCTTTGGCTTCCTCAAGGGACCTCCTGTTCCTCTCCAGGGAATCCAGCATAACGTTGAAGGCCACTGCCAGCTCCCGGGTCTCGGGAAGCGTTCCCGGCTGCGCCCGTAAATTACGATCCCCTTGCGCCACCCTCCTGGCCGCCCGGGCCAACCCCTTTACCGGGGCCACCAGGGAACGGGAGATGAAATAGAAGATCAGGACGGCCAGGCAGGTCAGGCCGCCGGCGAGCCAGGTAAAGTCGGTTATCATCGTTGCCCAGAGCTGGTCTATGCCTTCCGTACTGTAGATGATTCGCACCTTTCCGATCAAGTTGTTTTCCGATCCCTTATTATGTTCAAAGGCCTTGCTTTCTTCCCCTGATTCCGTCAGAAAAACCGGGGTTTCCATGACGGGATACGAGCCGGTAGTCGCTTCAGGTATCCTGATGAGTTCCTGGTTATGGCTGTCCAGGATGGCAACCCCGACCACGTCCCTTTCGGACATGAGATTAACGGCCAGCCTCCGCAACATGGACCGGTCGTCGATCAGTATACCCAGTTCTGCGTTCAGTGCAAGATACTTTGCCAGAAATGATATGTGCTCTACAAACCGCCGCTGTGCGAACTGGTGCGCAATATTGGCTCCCATATAGCCCAGGGTGAATGTGGTCGCACTGATGAGCAGAAAGGCTGCAAGAAGAATCCTGACATGGATGCCCGGATTTTTCATGGCCCCGCCTCGATGGATGGAGATTTTTTTTCAGGAACGGTCATCCCCAGCTTGTCGATGACCCGAAGGTTGAGCCACACACGAAAGACCGGGTTCTCTTTTTCGCAGGCTTTTCCCATCAGCATGTTGGCCGCCAGCCGGCCGGTCTGCCTTCCGAGTTCTTCATAATCGAATACAAAGGCCAGAGCGGCGCCGCTTTCATAAAAAAAGCGGTTATAGCCTATTACAGGTATTTTTTTGAACAGAGCGTCCTTGATAATGTACTGCACGATGCTTTCCGATATGACCGTTTGATCGGGGATAAGCCACAGGGCGTCTATATTTTCCCAATTTTGTTTCAGAACGGCGGGAATATCTTTTTTGGATGACACCTTAAGCGGAACAATTTTCAAGTCAAAATAAGCGGCTTCCGCAGCGGCTTTCATAAAAAACTCGGAATTGTACCGGGGGTCGTAGAGGAGGCCGAGACGTTTGACGGTCCTGAACCCCTGATCAATCATCTCAAGCTGTCGTTTCGCCGGGACATCGAGGGGGACTCCGCATGCGGTCTCGGTCTTGCCGGATATTGGGGGGGGATTCAAGACCATGGAATACATCCAGGCGGTTTTCTCCGACACAGGCCTTTCCGAGGCAACTTTGACGGCTTCGGGACCGACGGCAACGAAGAGATCGAATTTTTCTCCGGTCAGGCTCTGCATGAGAACGTCTTGACTTTTGCCCTTGAACTTTTCAAGAGAGAACACCTGGACTTTTGCACCCGCAGTTTCCGAAAGAACCACGCTCATTCCTTCCACAGCTTCAATATAAGGCCTGATATTCCAGGAGACTAAAATCGCCACCTTCGGTGCGCGGATCTCCTCTCCCTGCAAAGCAGCAGCCCCCAGAAAAGCCGAACACAGCGCCGCCAAAAGCAGCCGCCCCCAAAAGGTATATGGCATTCCACGCGCGCTGAAAATAGCAAATATCCTCATCTCAGGCAGTATGAACTTACCTTGCTTAATCTTTTCAGATTACACATCCAGGAGAGATCTTTGAATTTCGCCCGAAAACCGACGAGTCGTCATTCCTGCGGAAGCAGGAATCCATTTCTTTCAGGACTTCTGGATTCCCGCTTTCGCGGGAATGACAACGTGGGGGTATTTTTCAAAGTTCGCCCGGAGGGTTTGTGCAAAAAAGGGGAGGGAAGGCGGGATTTTTTCTTTACCTCAATGTTGTGATAGCATTTCCGATCTTCTTCTTGAACTCTTCGCTGACGGCATCCACATCATCCAGACTGGTAATCACGCGCGGGGTGATCATGACGATCAGTTCCGCCTTGGATGCGTTTGTTGTCTCTGTTCCAAACAACCACCGGATAAGGGGAATGTTGACCAGCCAGGGCACGCCGGTCGCTGCGTCACTTTTTGTGCTGCTGATCAGCCCTCCGATGACGATGGTCTGGTTGTGTTTTACCGTTAAGGAGGTCGTTATCTTTCTTTTGTTAAAGGAATAATAATCCTTGTCGGCCACCTTCAGAAGTTCACCTACGTTGCTGACCTCCTGGCTGATATCCATGGTCACCAGGCCCTGTTCGCTGATATGCGGCGTGACGTCAAGGATCACGCCGGTATTCCGGTACTCGACTTTGGTTTCCAGCACATTGGGTCCGGTCGTCTGTATCACGTAGCTCGTGCTGGGAATCGGCACCTCTGTCGTCACGTCAATTTTGGCCTGTTTATTGTCGGAGGCAAGAACACTTGGGGAGGAGAGGATATTGACTTTGCTGTCCCGAGCAAGGGCATGCAGGGCAACCTGCCATTTCTGTGACAGGCCTATGGCATATTGGAGGCCGGAGGCGCCTACACTGGCGCTCAGCAAACCCGTATCGGTCCAGTTGTCTTTTTTGAAGGTCCATTCTATGCCCAACTCCGTTCCCTTGCCCAGGGCGATCTCAGCGATGACCACCTCGATCAGCACCTGTCGCGGGAGGACATCCAGACGCCCAAGAATCTTTTCAACGATCTGATAATCTCCGGGGATAGCCTCAATAATCAGCGCGTTTCGTATCGGATCCGCGGTAATGCGGATGTCTCCTCGCAAGGTCAGCGAGGGACCCGTTTCCGTTGCCGCCCGTGCTGCCGCTGTGGACGGTGCTGCTGTGGTCTTCGTTTCTGTGGAACCCTTGGCGAACGGATTCGTGGGAACACTTTCCTTTCCGGCACTCTTTTTGATTTCCCCGCCTCTGCCGAAAATCGAGTTCAAAATGTCGCCCAGTTCCGTGGCCATCCCGTTCTTAACCGAGTAGATGTAGATTTGCGGCTTGGCGGCTTCGCTCGGGACATCCACCTGACGGATAAAAGCATCCATCCGGCCGAATATGTCCGGGCTTGGACTCACGACAATCAGGGTATTCAGGCGCGTGATGGGTATAAACTTCACATTGTCGCTGCCGGGGTATAAGGATAAGACCTCCTTGAGCAATTTCACCGCATCCTCGGTGTTGATGTTTTCAAATGTGTAAAATCTATAGTTTACTTTCTCGAACACGCTGACATCGAACACTTCTATGAGCCTCAATACCTTCAGGATATTGACCCCCTTGTCAACCACCAGCAGCGTATTAGAACCCGCCTCCGAGATAATCGTTCCGTCAGCGGAGATGAAAGGGGTGATCACCTTGGTTATCTCCGAAACAGAGATGAATTTAAGGGGGATGATCTGGATAATGATTCTTTCCTCGGGTGGGATATCTTTCGCCTCCCGGACGAGCCTGGCGGCAATCGGCATGCGTAAGGCATCTTTGAGCCTTAATATCCGGTAAACGTTCCCCTCCTTGACGGCGGTCAGGCCGTTCACCTCCAGCATCTGGAAAAAGATGGGGAAAACGTCCTCTGCCCTCAGAACGCCGGCCGTGTGGATCGTCACCTTACCACTGACGCCGGTGTCCATAAGGTAATTAATCTTCAATATATCGGCCATCGTCCGGATCACGGCATAGAGGTCGGCATCGTCAAAATCAAGGCTGACCTGGCCGGTTTTTTCGGGGGCTCTGGTCTCCGTCGATTGCGCCGGCGGAGTGGCTGGAGCGGGACTGGCCGGTGACGCCGGAGCGGACGGTGAGGGACCGGCCGGTGCGGCCTTGGGAGCCGGCGGTGCGGCAGGAGCTTTGACTACCGGTGTCAGTGGAATGACGGACTCTCGCTGCCCGGGCACGGGCGCGCTCAACTCCTTTTCCGCCCGTTTTATTTCCCGTTTCACATAACCGAATGGCGTGGAGGTGATTTCAAACTGCCCTTTCTTATCTACATAGGTCTTCTCTGCCGGCTTTTCCGTCGTCCCGGCAGACGTCCCGGGAGCGGGACTGGCCGGTTCGGCCTTGGGCGTCGGTGGTACGGCCAGTGGGGGACTGGCCGGTTCAATCTTGGGCGCAGGTGCAGCAGCCGCAGCGGGACTGGCAGGTGTCAGCGGAACTGCAGGCTCTTGCTGCCCGGGCACGGGCGCGCTCAACTCCTTTTCCGCCGGCCCGGCGGCTTGTGCGCCGCCCTCTGCTTCTGCCTTGACGCCTTTATCCTTGATCTGTGTAGTCGGGCCCGCGCAACCCGTGGAAAAAGAAACGGTAAAAAGGAGCGCGCAAAGAACGATAGCTATGACTTGTTTCATACAGTTTATTTTACCCTTCGCTTAGTCGGTCCAAAAGGCGTGTTGATGATTACATATTCACCCTCTGCTGCGCTTTTTCCTGCTTCAGCACGCGATATAGTCGATTCCGCAGCCGGTTTCGCGGCGGCCGCGGCCGTTCCTGCCGCAACAACTGTAGGCGCTGCTGACGCGACTGCGGCTACGGTTTGTCTTGTCGGTTTATTCTTGTCGTATAAAAGAATTTCGTGCATATCGGCGCCTTCAGCGAGGATGATCCTGTCTTTTCTGATATCAGACACACTGAAATTACCCATGGCGTCGCCTACCTTCACCCATTTGTCTCTAAGTGGAGGATTCCCGGCCTGCGGCGCGGGGTCGGGATTACTGACAAGGGCCTGTTTGAGATTCCCCGTTATAACAACCCCATACAGAAAAATCATCTTCTCTGAAATTTTGAGCTGCCCTGGTTCTTGTTTTACTGGAACAGACTCCGACCTGTTCGAGGAAAAGAGGTTCTTCTCCGCCACGATGCCATAGGTGGAATCGGGAGGCATGGTCCTTTCCATAATCCTTTTCCCGGGCAGGGGCTTCTCGGAACTTTTGCCGGTCTGTATCTCTGGAATCGTTTCGTCTGCTTTCAACCAGACATTAAAACTCATGATTCCCAAAAAGACGACCAGAACAGCCAATGAAATATTAATCAGCCATATTCTTGAAAATACTGGGAACATGCAACATCCTTATTCTTTGACGTTTTTCATAATGCCGGAAACGGTGATATCGGCCCGCATTTGCCCGGGGCTTCCGGCGCCGGCAACGCTAATTCCAATCCTTTCCACTGTCAAGAAGAATTTTGGAGACGCCTCGATCTTGTAAAGGATATCCTTCAACTGTCTGATGGTCGCGCTAACGGTAAATGCGACAGGAACGCTGATGTACTGTTCCGAATCCTTTTGCTGAGATTTCAGTACCTGCGCACTCTTGATCTCCACACCGCTTCCGAGTGCAATCTCGTTTAAGATGTTCTGGATATCCACGGCCGCAAGGGCCGCGGTCTTTCCGGTCAAAAGCCCTGCTTCCGCCCGTTCGAGAGACTTGTTCAGGGAAGCAAGCCTTGCCTCAAGCTCACCCCGCCCCTGAACCGTCTGCTGGTACTTTGCAATCCTCTTTTTTTGGGCGTCAATGTCCGTTTCGCCGCCCTGAATTCCTTCAAAAAAGGGGAACAGCCGGAAGGCAAGACCAAAGAGAAGCAACACTCCCCCGGCTATTAAAAGGTATCTTCTCCTTTTATCAATTATGAGATTCAAAAACTCGCCCTTTAACTCTTCCCATGAGGGGATTTTCATAATAATCCTTAATCTTTAAACGACAAAATTGTTACCTTACCATAAACCCTATCCGGAATCTCTCCTTGCCATCCTTGCCCTTTGTGATTGGAGATAGAAAAGCCACATCCTTTATCAGAGGAGATGCCGCAAGAAGCGGAATCAATGCCGAGGCGGAATTTGCATAACCCTCTATGTCCCCCCCCTTATCGGTCAATGCGAGTCTGTCAAGCCATGCACCCTCGGGGATCTCTTTGCTCAAATCCAGGAGAACACTCAAGGCAGGCACATGGCGCTGGCGAAGCGTATTCAGGGCATCGACCTTATTCTCTAATTCTTTTAATCTTGCCTGAGTCCGGTTGATGTCCGCAACCTGGGCGCCAAGTTGTTTGAGCTCGCCGCCAAGCTTGTCCGACACACGCCTCTGGTGCAGGATATTGCTCCCTCCCCACGCAAGGAGCGACAGGACAAAAAGCCCGGCCAGAACAAACATCGTATAATAACCAATTTTGCTGACCTTTTTCCGAAGGCCGATAGGCAGAAGATTGATATCCATCGGCGTCTTTTGGATCCCCTTCAAAGCAAGGCCATAGGCCGGCGCCAGGAGATCCGACGGGATCCCCGTTGTGGAATGCTCTTGAGGGCGGAGACCGATATCTTCTATCGGCGTCAGGTCCGCACAGTAAAACCTCCAACCGGCCTTGCTCCGGTCCGAGTGTTTTCATGAGCAGTTCTAATTCTTCCAGGGCAAGGCGCTGCACACCGCCTCCCTTTTGATCAATTTTCACATGTCTTGAGTAATTCAGGAGCTTTTTTTTGACGAGACTCAGTTCAAGATGTTCACTCCCCAGACATGCAATGGCATAGGTATCCGCATTCGGTGTATTGGGTTTGTAAGAAAAGTAGTTGACCCATGCAGTGGAATTAATCTCCATCCCCGAGATTCCCGCGCCCAACGGGGTTTCGCGATCCAGATACGGATCGATAAATTCCTTTTTGACGCCTATGAGGAGAACCTTTAATTTGTTGGCTTCTTTGTCTTCCTCTATGATTTGGCAATCAAAGTAGATATCGTTGACGGGAAAGGGTACATATTTCTCCATCTCGTAGCTTAAGGTTCCCTTGAGGTTTTCTTTGACGGCCAAGGGAAGTTCAATATATCTGAGTATCGTCAAATCCCGCTGTATGCCCAGAAAAATATCCGCCGATGCAATTCTGTGTTCCCTCAGAAATTCATTGACAAACTTCCGGACTTCCGCTGTTTTTTCTTCAGGATTCTCCTTTTTAATGGGATGTATGGCGTGGGCTGCAAGGGAAAGCCCTTTGAACGATCTTTTCAGGCAGACCAGGGCAATACAGTTGCTCTCAATGCTGATGCCGACACTTGCCTGAAAGTACAAAGCCAACCTCCATCAATAAATTTGCCGGGTTAAATGTTGCCAAACCTCACGGTTACGATCGGTATTCAAGACCATCGATCCACTGAATGATCTCATACCCTTTATTGAGTGTTCTATCAATTTTAACAACGGCCTGCACACCCTGCCGGGTCTGGCTTTCCTTGAGCATTCCCACCGACTTGATCGTATAATAGGGAGACAGGGTCAACGTGATATAGGGCGAGATGGCCGCGTACACCTCGGTTCCGACAACGCGCTGCAGATCGGACAGTGACCGGAAATCTTTTTTTCCTCGATATTTCATAATTTTCTGAACAACATCCTCCGTCATACGCGGAAGCACACGCAGCATTCGCGGAGATGCGGCATTGATGTTAATCCTGTTGAAAGCAAAATACACCCTTAGGCGGCGAGCGGTTTCCCTTTCTTGATCCTGTTGATCCTGATGGATGGTGATCGCGCTGTCCGTGTCCTTGTCATGATAAATGGAAACCATGTCCTTAAGCCCGCCGTGGAACAGTTGGGGCGTGACGCCTCTGACAAGAAGCAGTTCGTCGATCGATGTAAAATCGCCGTTTTTACATTTGTAAGGTTCGGGAAGAGCAAGATAATAATCATCTTCAGCGCCATTCGCACGGTGAAAGTTGTCTTTGTCGCGCCAATCCATGATGGAATCAACGATGATATTTTTGTCGGTATCTTCAATTTCAAAATTGTTTAGAATCATCTTCAGCAGGGACCCGTCGGCCCTGTTCAGGTTAACCTTTCCGCTTTCGTTTTCTCTTTCCACTTTGAATTGACCCTCTCCAAACGGGATCGCGGGGATATCGGTATTGATTCCCCACCGGATATCCTCGGGTTCCTCTTTGCCGGCAGGAGCTTTTACCTCCCGGGGAACAAAATCATTGACGACCAGTTCCCCGATAGCCCAAAACAGCCCGGACTCCGCAATATAATACGTCTGCGTCTCCTCCTTGAAGTTACGGGTGATGGTTACTTCTGTTCTTATGGCATAGCAAAATTCGCCTGCAATGACCGTGAGGAGCGCCATGACCCACAGCACAAGGAACAGTGCAATGCCGCGCTCACTTTTAAGATTGTGTTTCATAAGGTCACTACCCTTTACTCCCCTGCGCCTGCAATCACATAAATGGGGGTCTTTTCGTCATTCTCCTCGAACGTAACCCTGACCGCCCGGGGAACCCCCTTATCGACTGCCGGGTCCCAGCTTTTTTGCCATAGGGATGCTTCTTCACCCGGCCGGTTTTTCAGGTATTCAAACACAATGCTTTTCATCCCAGGAAGTAATTCAGAGAAATCGCCTTCGTCCGGGTTGCCCGCGCTTTTGTCGGGCAATGCAATATTCTTCTCGTAAAATGTAAGATGCTCCTTGCCGCCCCCCTTTTCCTGCTTGACGGCATATTGAACATGAACCAGGCCAAACCGGTTGCCGGGCACCATGGGAATATGGGATACGAACGCTATGGACTTATTATCGCCTTTTAGGGAGAGCAGCTGTTGATCTCTGCCCCACACGTCACTCACACAGGTTGATGCCAGTTGGCGCTTGATCAGGTCCAGCACAATGCGCTGTCTCTGGCGAATGTCCACATCCTTTTCACCTTTCTCCCATGCCCGTATCCCGATTCTCAAAGCGCCGAATGTGATAACCACAATCACCGCCGTTATCGTAAGTGCGATCAGTAATTCCAGTAGGGTAAAACCTTTGCTATGACCATTCAACATTATCAGAGGTTATCCTTGCTCGGCTTGACCAGCTTTATTGCGCTAATCGTAAAATGCTTTTCGTGTCCACCCGCATCCCACATGACATCCACGTTTATATTGAAAGCACGAAAGGGCAGTTTGATATCTTTTGCTTCTTCAATATCAAGATGCAGGGCTTTCGCCCTCCATCTGAAACCATCGTCGAATTGACCGTCAATAACCCCCTCGGTGAGTTCTCCGGCAAGGAGGATCTCATCCATCTTTTCTCTTGCATGAAATATGCCGCGAGTATATTCGTCCGACAATTTGCTGGATTTCAGGCCGCCGGAGAAAAGTTGCAATAGGACAACAACGGAGATGGCCAGTATGGATATGGCAACCAGGGTTTCTATGAGTGTGAAGCCCCTGTTTCTCATTAACCCGTTACCTCTGAAAGTTGCACGGTTCCGGTGATAAAGTCGACATTTATTTTGTACTGTCTGCCCCGCTCATTGGCCACCGTGATCTCACCCCCGCTGCTGCCGCCGCTGGGGAAAAAAAAGATCCGAAAGAAACCTGAATTAAAATCACCCTCCCTGGATATCCCTTTTGCAAGTTTAATCCCGTCGGGCAGATTATAAGTCTTTAATCCGCCTGGCCGGTCTTTCTCATGGTCCAACGGTTCTGCCGGCGTCCTGTCGAACGCTTCCCGATTGTTGTTATGAAAATCCCCCTTGACCGAAGGGGGGATGGTGGAATTGATAATGACCAGTCTATTTTTATCGAAGTCAAACAGCGCTTCATAGGTTGTCTTTTCCGACGCCGCGTGGCTTCTTACATATCTCAGGGATGCCGAGATCTTTTTGGAGGCGGTTTTCAGATCCAGATTGCTCATGGGTCCCAACAACTTCGGGACCACGACGGCAGACATGAGGCTGATGATGACCAATACCACGATAAGTTCAAGAAGCGTAAAGCCTCTGTGGGAGCTTTGAAAATCTACCCTTGTTGTCATTCCCGCGTAGGCGGGAATCCAGAAGGTCTTGAAAGGAATGGATTCCTGGGCCTGTCCCGGACCTTGATCCGGGATCCGCAGGAATAACGATTTGCAGAATTTCAGGAGTAATTCAAAGCTTTCTATGCGGCTTCGGCAGTGAATGAAAAACAGCGTATGGGGGTTATTGTCCGATATTTGTCCAGCTCTCAATATCTGTGTCCTCGCCCTCCCCACCTGGCCTTCCGTCAGATCCCAGTGCAATAATGTCATAGTCTCCATGCTTGCCCGGCGATTCATATACGTAGGGCTTTCCCCATGGGTCCAGAGGCACATCCTTTGGAAGATAGGGGCCATCCCACTTCTCCACACCATCCGGTTTCACCCTGAGCGCCTGCAGTCCCTGCTGGGTTGTTGGATATTTGCCTACGTCGAGCCGGTACGTATCCAGGCTTGTTTCAAGCAGCGATATCTGGGCCTTCGCCGCTTTTTGCTTGGACGTTCCCACCTTCCCAAACATCCGGGGGCCTACCATGGCAGCCAGGAGGCCTAAAATAACCATGACAATCAAAAGTTCAATGAGGGTGAATCCTTCTTCTTTCCTTGAAATTTTCATGAACAAAGCACTCCCTTCAAAATGGCATTTCATTAATGCTGAATATAGCCATCATCATGGATATAACGATAAAACCCACCACAACACCCATACCAAGAATCATAGCCGGTTCAAGAAAACTGACCAGTCTTCTGACCGTGTCCCTTGCCACCTTCTCGTAATTTTCAGCCACCCTCAAGAGCATTTCATCAAGTCTTCCCGTTTCCTCCCCCACCGTAATCATCTGGATCGCCAGGGAAGGAAACACATCTATCTCGCCAAGGGGCCTCGAGAGCCTTTCCCCTTCCTTGACCCGGTTATAGACATTTCCCAGAGTCCCCGCGATCACCTGGTTGCCGATAATATTTTTAACCAGATTCAGGGCCTGCAAAATGGGAACCCCGCTTTGTGCCAGCGTTCCCAGTGTTCTTGCGAACCGGGCCACTTCTATCTTCTTGACCAGTTCTCCGGCGATGGGGAAATGAAGTTTGTAGTGATCCAGCTTTAAACTGCCTGCGGGCGTTTTTATATACCGTCTCATTAAAAAATAGATGACCCCCAATCCGCCCAGAATGACCGGCCAGTACGTTTTGAGCGCCGCGCTGAATCCCAGCAAAACCCGGGTGGATAACGGTATGGCTTGACGCATATCGGAAAAAATAATGGAAAATTTGGGTATCACAAAGGTTAACAGAATGATAATTGAAATACCGCCGACAAAAACCAGGAATATCGGGTAAACCATGGCGGATTTAATATAGTCCTTGAAATCCTGGGAGCTTTCCAAAAAAGCGCCGAGCCTCTTTAGCACTTCATCCAGGACACCTCCCGCTTCTCCTGCCTTGACCATGCCGACATAAAAAGGAGAAAAAACCCTGGGATATTTTGCCAGCGCGTTCGACAGATAACTCCCCCCCTGGACATTTTTCAAAACATCCCTGATGATATCCTTGAAGCTATCCTTTTCCGCAACATCGATCAATATGGACAGTGCCCGGTCCACCGGAACTCCGGCTTCCAGCAAAGTGGAAAGATCCTGTGTAAAGACCACGACATCCTTGGTGGAAACTCTCGTGAAAAAAGAGGAAAATCGTTTTGACAGATCGATATCCGGCCCGATGCGATTGCTTTTCGCCAGGCTGATCCTGATGGGGATATATCTCATGCCCTGAAGGCTGGCCACGGCCTCCTTCTCTTCTGCGGCTTCCAGGGTTCCTGTAACAAGTTTACCCGCAGGATCTGTTGCTTTGTATGAATACGTGGGCATGTTATTTCTCGAGCGTTACCCTCAATACCTCTGAAATGGTGGTGATTCCCTTTTTGACCTTATTCCAGCCATCCTGCCGCAACGTCAGTATCCCTTTTTTTAGCGCGATGTCTTTGATCCTTTCAGTACTGGATCTCGCCGTAATTTCTTTTCGGATGTCATCATCCACGGGAAGATACTCGAAAATTCCTATTCTTCCTCTGAACCCGGTATGGTTGCACTCTTCACATCCCTCTCCCGCGAAAAACTCGATTTCGCAAACTTGGTCAGGGCTTAAATTCATCGCCTTTAAGAGCTTTTCCTCGGGCTCGACTCGTTTCTTGCAATGAGGACAGATAACCCTGACAAGCCTTTGGGCCAGAATTCCCAAGAGCGTGGAACTCAGAAGAAAGTTCTCCACACCGATATCCAGCAGCCGGGTAATGGCGCCTGCGGCGTCGTTCGTGTGCAGGGTGCTGAAAAGCAGGTGACCCGTGAGAGCGGATTGAATGGCGGTCTCTGCGGTCTCTCGATCCCGTATTTCTCCGACCAGGATAATGTCGGGATCCTGGCGCACAATGGAACGAAGGCCATTCGCGAAGGTCATGCCGATTTTCGTATTAACCTGAATTTGATTAACGCCTCTGAGTTGGTATTCCACCGGTTCTTCAAGCGTAATGATTTTAGTCTCCGAAGAGTTTATCTTTGCCAGGGTGGTATAAAGCGTCGTCGTTTTGCCGCTTCCCGTAGGTCCGGTCACCAGTATCATCCCGTAAGGTTTTGATATCAGATCTACATATTGCGGAAGCAGGTCTTCGGGAAGACCGAGCTTTTCGAGATCAAGAATTAAAGCCTCTCTGTCCAGTATCCTCATTACCAGGCTCTCTCCGAAGATGGTGGGCAGGGTGGAAACCCGAAAATCAATCTCTTTATCCGAGACCTTGAGTTTGATCCTCCCGTCCCGGGGAAGACGTCTTTCAGCGATATCCATTTTCGCCATGATCTTCACCCTGGAAATGATCGCATCCTGAAGGCGGCTGGGGGGAGATTCCACATTGTGCAGGATACCGTCTATGCGATATCTTACTTTAAACTCATTTTCAAAAGGCTCAAAATGAATATCGCTGGCTCTCACTTCCACCGCATTTAAAATAAGCCGGTTGACCAGCCTGATAATCGGGGCCTCCGAAGCAAGATCCCTCAGATGGTCGGCGTCCACCACCCCATCAGAGGAGATATCATCTCTGTCTTTGCCGGCCTCCTCTATGATCGTTTCCAGAGACTGACTTCCCGTGCCATACAATCTCTCGATAGCCCCCATGATGTCCTCTTCCCTGCCCTGGCATACCTCTATGTTCAAGTTGCAGGCGAGCTTGAGGGTATCGATGGTGTAAAAGTCCCCTGGATCCGCCATGGCAATTCTCAGAGTATCGCCATCCATCTGCAGGGGAACAAACCTGGACTGCTTCATAAACATAACGGAAAGATTGCCGATGACCACCGGTTTCGCGGGGTATTCCTGAAAAGATATGTTCGTCATTTTAACTTCTTATCCTTTTTCTGCCTGCGATGATGACTAAACCCAATCCTAACAGCAATGCGAGATGAAATGGATATTGGACAAAATATACCACCGGCGTCAGAAGCCACCTTGTTGGCGCTCTCAGGGCAGGGTGTTCTCTGATAAAGGCGGCAATGGGCGGTGAATATTGATAATAGAAGGCCACTATTGCCGCGCCCTCTGCATGGGGTAGAAGGTACTGATCTCTAAATGTCCTTAATACCCGAACATGAATATCATCATATGAGCCGTAAACCGCCGTCGCGATAAAACAGGAACCATCGCTTTTTTCTGATGTTGTGAAACTCCAGGCGTAGTTGGAAGCAAGGGCGTTCCCCATCGCATTCCTTATGCCGGTCGTCAGGGTGACCGTGTAAGTGGTATTTTTTGAGAGGTCTTTGAGGGGTTTGAATGTGGCAATTTTGCTAATGCTGTTATACGTCACGGTGCCTGTTATCCCCTCGCTCATCAGAAATGTCGAACCGTTGATCGTTGCTGCATCCATGATATCGGAAAAGGCAGCCTGAATGGTCGTACCCAGGGAAACGTCCGTGGCGGCGTTCGCCGGTATCGTAGAGGTGACGGTCGGAACGGTTTTTCCAAAAGGGGCGACAAAAGAGCCCAGCGCATACGGCATTGTCCCGACTCTTATCCGCGGGAGTTTTTCGGTATTGGTTGTGTTGTCGATAACGGCAATAGTGCCGTCAAAATTGTTTGCCACATAGGTAAACTTTCCATCCAGACTCAACGAAACACCTACGGGATTCGTTCCAACGGCAATGTTCGGGCTGCTGAACGTATTGCCGCTCGCATCAAAAAATGAAAGGGTGCCACTGCCGTAATTCGTGATATAGACAAGCGTTCCTGAAGGATTAACCGCCGCCCCCGAAGGGTTTGCCAAATGAAAATCCGATTTTGTTATGACCGAATGGTCCGCCGTTTTGATCACAGAAATGGAATTCCCGCCTGAATTTGTGACGTAGACGAAGGTGCCTGCAGGATTGACGGCGGCGCCGAAGGGATTGATGCCCACCGCAACCGTAATGATATTGGTGTTGTCGACGGCGCTGATGATGGAAACGGTGTTGCTGCCGTTGTTAACCGCATAGATTTTGGATCCGTCGGGGCTCACGACGATGCCGATCGGATTGGAACCGACGGGAATTGCCGTAACAATGTAATTACTAAGGTCGATTTTCGAGACCGAGGCATCTCCGAAGTTTGTAACATAGGCAAACGTACCCGCCGGATCGACCGCTATCCCATAAGGGTTCCTGCCTACCGCGACTTCCCGAACCTCCTCGAAAACAACATTGTTGGTTATAGCGTCATTGTAGGTTCGGATGACCGACACATTATTACTGCCGTAATTTGTTACGAAGGTGAATGTTTCTGAAGTCCTCTCTGCTGACGCCACACCGCGGGGATTCGTTCCCGCAAGAACCGTTTTCACAACACCGATAGGAGTCGTCGCAATGTCAAGCACGGAAACAGTATTACTGCCGGAATTGGGTATGTAGGCAAAGGGGGCGGCGTCTATGGTGGAGTACATCCCCAATCCGCATAGCATTAATACACTCAGACCGAGAACCGGATTCATCCTTTTGTTCATTTCATTCTCCCGTAACCGGACAGTTGGCGGAACAACCGTCCAACAGATATTTACACACAGCTCCGCTCTCTGGATTCCTTCTGGGGTCCCTATTGCAACGTCTGTGCCAATTGGTCATTCAATTTACGTAACCGTTATAACCTGTTGCCGCTTTGGTCCTGTTCTTCGGAAGGGAAGCCGCTTTCCTGCACCTCTTCCCGCAGCTGTCGTATCTCCGTCGCCAGCCGTTCGTAATTCCTGATCTTCTTCTTGAGAAAGAGATATGTCGTCATGGTTTTTTTCTCTATACCCATAGGGGTCAGGTAATAGAGATAGGAGTTTTTGCTGCTGGATTTCCTGAAATTTTCTACCCTCACAAACCCCTTCTCGATCAGGGCGTTGATGAGGGAGTTGACCTTACCGAGGCTGATCCCCAGCCGGGCGGAGAGTTCACGCTGGGTCATCGCTGGAGATCGGTTGATCTCCCGGAAGATCTGGAGTACCTCCTCGTTTTCGAGTTGATCGGGTAGAGCAGGCCGTTGAACGGACATCCCTTTGCTCCATCACGTTCATTCTGTGAACATCGCGCAAAAGCTAATCAAATTACCCTTGGAAAGTCAAGATAAAAAGTTACGGCCGAAATAATCCTTGTCTTTTTGACTCATCTCGTTATAATCGACCCGCTGCTGCGAGGGGGTCGGTCGGGTGAGGATCGGGTGGATCACCGATACCCATGAACGATTGTTGAAACAGGCATCTGTCTTGCCGGGAGTTAAGGGATGGAGACGATATTTGCACCCTGGCGGGCGGCCTATATCCGGGGGGAGAAGCCTGCGGGCTGCGTCCTCTGCCGGGATTCCCTGCGGGGGGAGGAGCTGGTCGTCTGCGAAGGGAAGAGCGGTTTCATCATGGTGAACCGCTATCCTTATACAGGCGGCCACCTCATGATCGTTCCCTTCCGCCACCTGAGTTGTCTCAGCGATCTTTTTCCGGCAGAGAGGGTGGAGTTTTTTGCGTTTATGGATCTCTCCGTGCGGGTTCTGACCGAGGCGATGAACCCGGAAGGGTTTAACATCGGCATGAACCTTGGAAAGGCGGCGGGGGCCGGGATCGACGATCACCTCCATATCCATGTGGTTCCCCGGTGGGGGGGCGATACGAATTTCATGAGCGTCATCGGCGGGGTCCGCGTCATTCCTGAGGATGTCTCAGGGACGGCACGGGAACTCAGGCCCTATTTCACGAAATTTCAGCGGGAGGTCTGCGGATGAAAGTGATCTATACCGTCATCGTGGCGATTTTCGTCATGTTCATCATCACCTTTTCACTGGAAAATACCGAACCTGTCAAACTTCACTATCTTGGGTATGAGTTCTTTATGGGCCCCATCCCGACTTACATGTTGATTTTTATTGCTTTCCTCTCCGGCGTTATTTTCACGGGGTTCATGGGCATCGTGGAACGGTTCCGCCTGAACCGGACGATCAACCGCCTGAACAAGACGATCCGGGATCTCCGCCGTGAGACGAAGGTGAATGAGAATCCCCCCTATATTGAGGAGGGGGGAAAAACGATCTGGCCGTCCAGGGAAGAAATCCTTTAAAACGTATAAACGGGTTGTCGGAGGTGTGTCGGCGGCGCGCTTTTCTTTCAAGGGGTCCGACCATGAATTTCGGCGGCATCGAACCGGCGTTCACAACGTATAAGAAGGCGGCATTCGTCGTCGTTCCCGTACCGTATGATTTGACATCGACCTACCAGTCCGGTTCGCGGCGCGGGCCGGGGGCGATTCTCGAGGCCTCCGGCAACATGGAACTCTACGATGAGGAGCTTCGGAAGGAGACCTACCGATCCGGTATTCACACCCTGCCACTTCTCGAGGCAGATGCCCGCGGACCCGCAGAGATGGTGGACTCCGTTCGCCGGACCATTGCCCGGGTCGCGGCCGACGGGAAGATCCCTGTCATGCTCGGCGGGGAACACAGCATCTCCTTCGGCGCCGTCCAGGCGATGAAAGAGATCTATCCGGAGATCACCGTCCTCCAGTTGGACGCCCATGCCGATCTCCGGGATGCCTATCAGGGGACGCCTTACAGCCATGCCTCCGTGGCCCGACGCATCACCGGCATTTGCCCCCTCATCCAGGCGGGCATAAGGAGTTTGAGTGTCGAGGAGGCTAAATTCATGGAGGAGGGTCGCGTCCGGAGCCATGCGGCGGATTTCATCCTGGATGGGGGGGCCTGGCGGGAGGCGATCTGCGGCGATCTGCACGGGGATGTCTATCTCACGGTGGACCTCGACGTTCTCGATCCGGCCGTCATGCCCTCCACGGGGACGCCGGAGCCCGGGGGGCTTTCCTGGCGGGACGTTCTGAGTCTCGTTCGGGAGGCTGCGAAGCGCTGCCGGATCCGTGGCGTCGATGTCGTGGAACTTGCCCCTATTCCGGGGATGGTCGCGCCGGATTTCCTGGCGGCAAAGCTGGTCTATCGGATCATGGGCTACCTAACCGAAAAGTCATGATATCTTGAGTAAAAACCGTCGGACGGGCGACGAGAAATATGGAACCGGCTCGGTTTGTGGTCGGTTGAAGGAGAAGAAACCATTGAATGTTTATGTTCCAAAACAGATTTTTTTCACAAAAGGGGTGGGGATCCACAAGGAGGAACTTCATTCCTTCGAGCTGGCGCTCCGTGACGCCGGAATCGAAAAATGCAATCTCGTGCAGGTGTCCAGTATCCTGCCGCCGGGCTGCCAGGTGATCTCGCGCGCCCGGGGACTCCAGGAACTCAAGGCGGGCGCCATCACCTATTGCGTTCTGAGCCGCTG
>JAPLJW010000232.1 GCA_026388365.1 Deltaproteobacteria bacterium
CGCAACAGCGATTTGTCTGTAGACGACCTCAACGCCGCCGTTCAACGGATCATTGACCGGATCGTCTTCCTGCGAATGGCCGAGGATCGCGGACTGGAGTCTTACGGGCAACTACTCAAACTCTGCGAGCAGCCGGACATCTACGACCGTTTTATGAGAGGATTGTGCCGTAAGGCCGATCAGAAATACAACTCCGGCCTGTTCCACTTCCAGAAAGAACCCGGCGTCTCTGATGCGCCGGACACGCTCACGCCGCGTCTGGCCGTGGACGACAATGCCCTCAAGCCCATTCTCCAAAGCCTCTACTTCGAACATGGGAGCCCGTACAACTTCGGTGTCCTGCCCGTGGAAATCCTCGGCACGGTGTACGAACGCTTCCTCGGCAAAGTCATCCGCCTGACTGCCGGACATCAGGCCAAAGTCGAGGAAAAACCCGAAGTGCGCAAGGCCGGCGGCGTGTATTACACCCCTGCCTATATCGTGAACTACATTGTCCACAACACCATCGGCAAACAGATCGAAGGCAAAAGCCCCGCCGATCTCGCTGGCGGCAAAACAACGCCTCCCTTCCGAGTGCTCGACATGGCATGCGGCAGTGGCTCCTTCCTCCTCGGCGCCTATCAGTTCCTGCTTGACCATTGCCTGATGTGGCATCAAGCCAACCTCTCCCCCAAACACTCCAAGGCCGTTTATCAGAACGCCAAAGGCGAAACCCGTCTCACCATCTCCGAACGTAAACGCATCCTCACCACCCACATCTACGGCGTCGATATCGACCGGCAGGCCGTCGAAACCACCAAGCTCTCATTGCTGCTGAAGGCCCTCGAAGGTGAAAACGACACCACCCTCTCCCAGCAGATGATCCTCTTCCACGAACGCGCATTGCCGAATCTATCCCACAACATCAAATGCGGAAACTCTCTTATTGCCTCCGACTTCTCCATGATCCCCGAAGACCTCGTCCGCGTCCGCGCTTTCGACTGGCCTGCGCAGTTCCCCGACGCTATGAAAGCCGGGGGCTTCGATGCTATCATCGGCAATCCTCCGTACATTTTTACGCGAGAGCTTATCAAAGAACTCGAAAAAGATTATTACAACCAGACATACAATCAGACACAGTTCAAAATAAATACCTACCTTTTGTTCGTTGAAAAAGGCTTCTACTTACTGAAAGATTCTGGATGCCTTGGCTTTATAATTCCAAACAATTGGTTAACTCTTGAGACAGCTTCGCGATTCCGCAATTTCATTTTGAAAGAAACATATTCAATTCAAATTGTGAATAGTCGTGACAAAGTATTTGAAAGTGCCAGTGTCGATGCTAGTATCCTAGTCTTTCGCAAAACAGGTCAGAAGGAAGTTATCATCTATGAGTTAGAAAACGGCGAAATTAGACCAATTACGCGAAACGAGCCAGACGTTTACTTGAATCTTCCTAACCATATCATCAGTTACCATGTGGATAAGTCAGGTAATAAAGTTTCTTTTTGCCAAAAAATATCACGACAAGGCGTTCTTCTGGAATCTATTGCGGAAGTGAGGAATGGAATTCAAGCGTACACTGTTGGTGAGGGAACGCCGCCGCAAACAGAGCAAATGAAGAAAAATAGAATATATCACAGCCTTGAAAAGAAAGACAAAACATGGATGAAGTATGTTGATGGTGTAGATGTTGGGAGATATCGCATCGGTTGGAGTAAACAATTTGTAAAATATGGGCATAACCTCTCAAGACCGAGAAAGAAGGTATTTTTTCAGGGAGAGAGAGTGCTTATCAGGCAGATACCAGCCAAACCTCCTTATTCCATTTTCGCAAGCTACGCGAATGAAGACTTGGTCAATGACAATAACAGTATGATCGTCACTCAACCCAAGTTTGGATATAGCATCAAGTATCTTAGGGGAGTTCTTAATTCCCGACTAATCTCTTTTTGGTTTATTCATTCATTTGGCAAGCTACAAAGGAGAGTATTTCCACAGTTTAAGGTCAAAGAATTAAGGACGTTCCCCATCCGCGCCATCGACTTCACCAACGTCGCCGACAAAGCGTTGCACGACAGACTGGTGGGGCTGGTGGAGAAGATGCTGACGCTGACGCCGAAGCTGCGCGGGGCCAAATCCGAATCCGAAAAAGCCACATTGCACAACGCCGTCACGACGACCGATGCGGAGATCGACCGTCTGGTGTACGAACTGTACGGCCTGACGGCAGATGAAATCAAAATCGTGGAAGGTGAATGCTGACGATGACGCTGCCCAACAATCGGGTTGAGGCGACACGGTAGACCGCTCGTCTCACCCGTGCCGTTAGCTCTAGAGGGCTATGAGTAATACAGATTGGAAAAAATTTGAAAGATTGGTTGCCGCGAT
Organism: Deltaproteobacteria bacterium; assembly: GCA_026388365.1. The sequence goes on from JAPLJW010000232.1 coordinate 2,371, forward strand.
TCACCACGCTGAAACGCAGGGGGCCACTGTCATCTGGAATGATACAATAAATGGCCGCCAATTTGACGTCACGCTGCGTTTCAAAGTCGGTTTACACGATTACTTGACTGTAATTGAATGCAAGGATTACAAGGACAGGGTCGCAGTCGAAAAAGTAGATGCTTTCGTAACCAAAGCGCGGGATGTAAACGCCAACAAGGCTGTTTTTGTGTCTTCAAATGGGTACCAATCCGGTTGCTTCGCCGTTGCAGCTCGACACGGAATCAGACTGTTGACCCTTGACGAGAAAATCGATGTTGACGTTGACGAGATAGCTGCAGAAATAGTGCCTGCCCTGAACATATTTAACGTTAGGTTCATCCTGCAAGGCGGTAAAGAATACGATCTTGAAGATGAAGGTGGTAGACTGTCGTACTTAATGAATAATATCACGCTAACCATTTCTGGCCGCAAAACTACGCCCAATGGTTTCCTATGTTCATGGAGGATTAGCATCTCTGATTTGCAGCCTGAGAGGGAATACGAACAGGTAATGGCATTTCCGAAAGAAACAGTAGCTACAGTACCATACGAAGGTGAAGTCAAGCCTGAGGGAATCAAGTTCTGTTACAAACTCACTAAGGCTTTCATACCGAAAGCACCGATCATAGATACTCATGTCTTGGAAGGCATCAGAACATTTTACGAACTGACGGACGAAAATGGTAACGTCGTCCGCAAGCTAACAGCACGAGAAATTAACCTTGGATTCGACACGAAACTGGAGGCAGGGAAGTTTTATTTTACTCCAAGTCTTCACAACTATGATTACTGCGAAAAAATCGAGAATAACCTTGCCCACTTCATCATGATTGAATCTTACCAGTTCGGTATGCTCATTCAGGCGAGGCTGGTCCTGGAAACGAAGTATTCTGCACACTATGTTGAGGTTACAGATAAAAAACGGCTGGAGCGCTTGAAAAAAATGCTGAATCACTTTTTGAAAACGAAGAGCTAACAACGGCTTCCAGCGGATCGCTCCCGCTGAAGCCGAGCGTTCCCCCGCTCGCTTCGCTCGGGGGGAATGCGGAGTTTAAAATGATCATAAGGGATGAAACACGTTCAGATATTGAAGCAATATCGAAAGTAACCATTGCCGCCTTCAAGAATCTTGCAATTAGTAATCATACAGAACAATTCATAATAAATGCATTACGTGAGGCCAATGCGATGACTATATCTCTGGTTGCGGAGATTGATGGACAGGTGGTAGGCCATATTGCTTTTTCGCCAGTAACAATTTCTGACGGTGCAATAAGCTGGTACGGCCTCGGTCCGGTTTCTGTATTGCCGGAGTATCAAAAAAAAGGAATTGGGAAATCCCTTATCGGTGAAGGGGTGTCTTTACTAAAAAAGTTGGGAGGCCAAGGTTGCGTTCTTGTGGGTCATCCGAACTACTATAAGCGGTTTGGTTTCCAGAATTTTCCAGAACTTGTTCACGATGGAGTTCCTCAAGAAGTTTTCTTTGCCTTGCCATTTACCGAAAAGGTTCCAAAAGGCATTGTTTTGTTTCATGAAGGGTTCTTGGCAAAGGGCTAACAAGCCGATATAGCCGATCGCAGCCCATGGGGTTGCTCCGGCTCAGCTTTTCGTTAAGCTCAAAAATAATATTGACATAAGGCACACATTGTCGTAATTTATACTCATGAATATATTCCGCTGGGATAATGAAAAAAATGAATTGCTGAAAAGCACAAGAGGTGTTTGTTTTGAACAAGTTGTCCTGCTAATGGAAAAAGGAGAAGTTCTCGATACCATTGAACATCAAAATCAAGAAAGGTATCCAGGACAGAAGATTGCTGTGGTTATGATTGATACATACGTATATCTTGTTCCTTATGTTGAGCATAATGAAGAGATATTTCTCAAAACAATTATACCCAGCAGAAAAGCTACAAACAAGTATATGAGGGAAAAGAAATGAAAAAAATAATTCTGGATGATGAAGAAAAGGATATCCTTGAATCATATGAACGTGGAGAATGGTTACCGGTTAAGAATGCGAAGAGGGAAATCAAGAAGCTCCAGCAGTATGCAAAAAACACACTGCAAAAAGACAAGAGGATAAATATTCGCATGTCTTCAAAAGACTTGGATCAAGTACAGGTTATTGCGGTGCAAGAGGGCATCCCTTACCAGACTTTGGTATCCAGTATCATTCATAAGTATGTTTCTGGATATTTTATTGAGAGAAAAAAGGCTTAACAAGTCAATCCAGCCGATCGCTACGCTCCGGCTGATTTCTTCGTTACCCGCAGAAGGTACGAAACATATCGTTGACGAAATTATCCGTTGGTAGTACAAGTATTGCTACCATAGGAGGTACAACTAATGCCAAGCGCACCTAAAATTATACCCATTTCCGATCTGAGGCAAAACGCCAGCAATGTGGTGAAGAGTGTTTCATCTTCGAGAGAACCCGTTTTCATCACTCAGCGCGGAAGAGCGACTGCTGTCATGGTCAGCATGGAAGTCTATCAGAACGCGCAGCATGAAATGGACATTTTGCACTTGCTGGCCAGAGGCGAGAAAGAAATAGCGGCAGGAATGGGTCATGAGCTCGACGACGTGTTGAAGGAAGCTGACCATTATCTTGAGGCTGCAAAACCTTGAGGATCTTATTTACGCCCACAGGTCGCCGCCAGTTTCTCGAAGCCATTGCTTATATTCACCGCGACAAGCCTTCTGCGGCAGTAACGTTTCGTCAGAAAGCAGAGAAATCGCTTTCCCGTCTCAGTCAGTTTCCCGAGTCGGGAAGACCACTGCCGGAGTTTCCAGACCACCCTTTTCGAGAAGTGATTGTAAAGCCTTATCTGTTTTTCTATAGGATTAAAGACGAGAATGTGTGGATTGTAGCTGTATGGCATGGCGCACAGATGCCTGATGAACCTGAAAAATAGCGGATAACGAGTCGTTCCACAAAAAGCCGCGCGTCTGATTAGCTCCGTCTGATACCGAAATATGAAAAAGCTAATTCTCATAGCCTTTGTTTTGGCCGCTGCCTACCTTGTCGCTACTGAAAGCGGCCTGGTTACAGCGAAACGCACGGGCGTCGTCGACACCGTATCGGGTGGCGATCAAATATTAACGGACGCGTTCGCCAATCACCGCAGCAACGTACAGGTTCAGGGTGGCGGCATCGTGACAAAGGTTCTTGCGGATGACAATGATGGGAGCCGGCACCAGCGCTTCATTATTCAATTGGGGTCCGGGCAAACGCTACTGATCGCGCACAACATCACCCTATCGAGCAGGATCGATTCTCTCAAAGAAGGAGATCGGGTAGCGTTTAATGGCGAATATGAGTGGAACCCGCAGGGAGGCGTCATCCACTGGACCCATCACGACCCGGCAGGCCGCCATTTGTCCGGGTGGGTCAAACACAATGGGCGAACGTATCAGTCATCATTGCGAACAAAATAATAAGGGGTGAGGCAATCCTGATGAAAAATGTTTTTCGGATCCAGCGCGGGCTTGATCCCGGACAATACAGCTTGGAAGAAGTTTTTGCGGATATCCGCACCTATGGCATTCTGTCAGACATTTTTACCGACGCGGAAGAACTCGAAGGGGTCATGGCGCGCACCCAGGTATTTGTGGTGGACCGGACCCATGAGATGTTCGTGGATAACGACGACGCTTCCATCACCATTGGCCTGACGCACCTGCGCTGCACCTCGGACGAGTTCCTGTATCTGGACATCATTCACGAGCTTTGCCATGTCAAACAACAGATGCAAGGACGGAATCTTTACGATCGAAGCAAGGCTTATGTGGATCGGGAGACCGAAATCGAGGCCTACCAGATCACCGTCCAGGAGGCCCGTCGAATCGGTTTGAACGATGACGCCATCTCCTGTTATCTCCGCGTGCCCTGGATTACGCCGGAAGAGCACAAACGGCTGGTCTGCAGACTGGGTGTGAACGAAAGAATTCAAGAAGGTGATTTAACGTTCAGCGGTTAAGTCTATCCTTGAATTCCTCCAGGGTGAAACGGTATTCCTGGGTGCCGTAGCATTCGACGGCGAAGGAGGCGCATACGCTGCCCATTCTGGCGCATTGCTCAATGTCCAAACCCCGGATCAGGCCGCTGATCAGCCCTCCCCGGTAAGAATCGCCTGCGCCGGTCGGGTCTTCAACCTTGCTGGCTTGAATGGGGGAAATGGCGATTTCAGAATCCAGCGTGGAGACCTGTGAACCCAACGCCCCCCGGGTGGTAATGATCGTCCCGGCCAGCTCCAACAGGGCTTCCTTCTTCAATCCCGTCTTGCTGATGATCAGATTCAGTTCGTAATCATTAACGATCACGATCCGGCACCCCTCGATGACCCGGACCAGTTCTTCTGTATCCCACAGGGGCAAGGATTGTCCGGGATCAAAGATATAATCGATCCCCTTTGATTTACAGGCGCGCGGGTAATTCGCCATGTCTTCAAAATTGCCGGGAGCGACGATAACGATCGTTTCCCGGGGATTCAGTTGGTCAAAGTCCAATGCGGATGAATATTTCATGGCGCCGGGGTTGAATCCGGTGATCTGGTTATCGGCCAGATCGGTTGTAATATAGGCGCCGGCCGTGAATTCGTCATTTATGATTTTGATATGGCTCGTAGAGATACCATTTTGGTCAAGCCATGCGAAGTATCTCTGATAATCATGGCCGATCGTGGCGGAGATGATGGGCTTTTCACCCAACAGGGTGAGCGCATAGGCAATATTGCCCGCTGTGCCGCCGAATTTTTCCTTCATGCCGTTGACCTGGAAACAGACATTCAACGCATGAATCTTATCCGGAAGGATGTGGTCCGAGAAGTATCCCGGGAAATCCATGATTCGATCATAGGCCAATGCTCCGGTAACAATGATATTCATGCGTACATGCCTTTCCAATCCATCGTCGAAATCATCCCCGTTCGGATGGAAGGAATATAGGGAATATCGGGACGGGTGTCAAATGTATTCTACCCAATCGATATTTGGGGGCTTCGGGGGCGTCAAGTTTGTCTTGATAATACAAGGCGGTCGTTGTAGATAAACAGTCATCCAACTAACAGCGGAGGCGGAGCATGTACTGGGAAAAAGAGATCGAGACGATGGATCGGGATGATCTTTCGACACTGCAGGGGATGAGGCTCGGAGAAACCCTGGAGCGGGCGAAAAAATCCGTTCATTATGGTAAGCGTTTCGCGGAAATGGGTCTAAATATCGGTGAAATCCGGACGGTGGCCGATATCTCGAAACTGCCGCTGACCACAAAAGAAGATCTCCGGGAGAACTGGCCCTACGGTTTTCTCGCCTGCTCCCGCGACGAACTGATCCGGATGCACTCCTCCTCGGGGACGACCGGCCGGGCCACGGTCATCTTTCATACGGCCTCCGACATCGCGGCCTGGACGAACCTCCTCGCCCGCTGCATGCACATGGCCGGCATGAGACGCTTCGATGTCTTCCAGAACATGATGACCTACGGCCTCTTTACGGGGGGCTTGGGTTTTCACTACGGCGCGGAGAAGATCGGGGCGCTCGTGATCCCCGCCGGAGCGGGGAACAGCAAACGTCAGATCCAGCTCATTCAGGACTTTGAGACCACGGCCATCCACATCATCCCCAGCTACGCCCTCCACCTTTCAACGGTCTTCACGGAGGTCGGCGTCGATCCCAGGCGGGACACGAAGCTTCGGATGGCCTTCCTTGGCGCCGAACCCCACTCGGAGAAGATGCGCCGGAAGATTGAGGAGCTTTACGGCTTCAAGGCCTTCAACTCCTACGGACTCTCCGAGATGAACGGCCCTGGAATGGCCTTCGAGTGCCCGGAGCAAAACGGGATGCACATCTGGGAGGACAACTACATCGTGGAGATCATCGATCCCGTGACGCTGAAGCCCGTCCCCGACGGGGAGGAGGGCGAGCTGGTCACAACGACGCTCCTGCGGGAGGGGATGCCGATCCTCCGCTACCGGACGAAGGACCTGACCCGGATCATCCCCGGTTCTTGTCCCTGCGGACGGACCCATCGGCGCATCGAACGGATCAAGGGTCGAACCGACGACATGATTATCCTGAAAGGGGTGAATATCTTCCCGATTCAGATTGAGAAGAAACTCATGGAGATCCCCGGCGTCGGGACGAATTTCGTCATCATCCTCGACCGGACGGGCTACAACGATTCGATGACCGTCAAGGTGGAGGTGCAGAAGAAGTTTTTTGGAGGCGATCTCCGGCAGTTGGAGGCCTTGCGTCGGAGGATCGTGGAGGATCTCAAAAGCGACATCCTGATCACGCCGCGGGTCGATCTGGTGGAACCGGACAGCCTCCCGCAGAGCGAGGGGAAGGCGAAACGCGTCATCGACAACCGGATGGATTAGCAGACTCTCAAACCATGCTGTTATAAAGGGGGCTCAAATGATTTCCTATCAGCTTTCGATTTTTGCGGAAAACAAGCCGGGACGTCTGGCGGCCGTGACACGGGTATTGGCAAAAGAGATGATCAACATCCGGGCGACGACGATCTCCACGTCCGACACATTCGGCGTAATCAACCTGATCGTCGATGACCCTGCACGTGCTGAGAAAGCACTGACGAAGGCCGGCATGACCGTTTCGCTGAGCCGGGTCCTGGCCGTCGTCATTCCCGACCAGCCGGGCGGTCTGGATCGGCTCACCCAGCTTCTTCTCATGGAGAATTTCAACATCAACAATGCATACGGTTTTGTGCTGGAAGGCCACCGGAAGGCGGTTTTTGTAGTCAGCGTGGACCAGATCGAGAAGGCCGAGGCTCTTCTCGAAAAAAATGGGTTTCAGACCCTGGATGCCGAGGCACTTTCGGCGATCGAGCCTTTTCATTATATGAAATATTGAGGATGAGACGATGACACACTCCGATGCAGGTCGCTATTCGGCCAAACATGCGCCGGGCGGGAGTCCGGATGAGAGAATTGCCGGGGCGGTCCGGGAAAAGGCCACGGGAGGAGAGCTCGACTGCGCGGAGGCCGAACGGATCGCTGCCGCGCTGGGCATTCGGCTTGCAGAAATCGGTCGGACTCTGGATCTATTGGAGCTGCGCATCGGGCGCTGCCAACTCGGGCTGTTCGGCTATCCCGAAGGAAAGGCCGTTCATCCGGCAGCGGCGGTCGCTTCGGGCCTTGACGCGGACATCCGCGGGCGTCTCGCCGATGGAAGGCTCCCCTGTAAGGCGGCCTGGGAAATCGCCTCGAAGCGCAAGGTTGCGAGAATGGAAGTCTCCTCCGCCTGTGAGTCCCTCAAGATCCGAATCAAACCTTGCCAGCTCGGGGCCTTCTGATTCAAATACGTTCAGAAGTCCGGGCTTCCCGCTCGATATACCGCATCAGGATCCGGAGGATCGCCTCGGCATTATGCCGGGCGTGCCAGAGGACCTTCTCCATCGTCAGCGCCTTCTCCTCCAGGCCGTGGGCGAAATTGTCCACCGAGCAGAGAGAGGCGTAGGGAATTTCCAGCTCTTGGGCGATGACCGCCTCGCTCGCCATCGTCATCCCGACGAGGTCGGCGAACTGGGAAATCATTGCAATCTCCGCACGCGTTTCGAGGCGGGGGCCGGCGGTCTGCCAATAGATCCCGCCGTCAATGCAATCGAGGGCGCAATCGCGAGCCGCTTCCAGCCATTTCCGCCGGACCTCCGCGCTCAGAACCGGTACGATATGCGTCGCCTTTTCCCGGACGACCGTCGGTCCCGCCCCAAGCAGGATGTAATCATCCGGGACGACTAAAAGCCCCGGCTTCAGACGGCGTTTCAGGGCGCCGGTCGAATGGATGCCGAGGATTTCCCGCACCCCAAGCGTCTTCAGCGCGGTAAGGTTTGCCTGGTGGTTGATTTGGTGCGGCAGGATATGGCGGTGGGAGTCCGTCCCGTGGCGGGCGATGAAAACGATGCCGGCGTTGCGGAAGACCGTCGCCCGGCCGAAGTCCGTTTCGACTGTTTCTTCACGAAGATCTGCAAAAATTCCCTTTCCCTGCAACAGGAGGGTTCCCGAGATGATGCCGAGCGGTTTCATGCGCTCTCCTTTTCGAGGGGTTAAATGGATGACGGTCTATAGCAGATCGTCAGGCGTCTGTCAAAGCCGGCGCCATCTTTTGTCAAGCCGGCGCCATCTTTCCAAACGAAAGTGGACCCCCGTTTTGAATTGACATCGTTTGTCCCTCTGTGCGATAATGTGATTCGAGAATTGCAGAAAGGAGGCCATCGTATGGCAGATAAATCGCTGGTGCACGTCGGCGACGACAATTTTGAAGAGGAGGTTCTTCAGGCGGACAGGCCCGCACTGGTCGACTTTTGGGCGCCCTGGTGCGGTCCCTGCAAGGCCATCGGTCCCACCGTAGAGGCGTTGGCCGTCCAGTATAGCGATCAGCTCATGGTGGCGAAGGTCAACATCGACGATCATCCGAAAACGGCCGCAAAATACGGTGTGATGAGCATCCCCACTCTGATTCTTTTCAAAGAGGGAAAGGTTCTCGACACCCTGATCGGCCTGGTCCCGAAGGAACGCCTGGAGGCGTTTATCCGCAAGGCTCTGTAGGCGATGAAAGGTGATCATGGTGCATAATAAAAGAGAATTTCTTGCGCTCCTGGCGGTCATTTTTCTGCTCTCCGGCTGCAAGATGTGGCTGCCTTGGGCGAAGAATGTGGAAATGGCCCGCGCAACCCCGGAGGGTCTCTACCAGCAGGGTCTGGAGGGGTATCGGGATAATGATTACAAGAAGGCCATAGAACTTTTCCAGCGGGTCAAGGAAGAGTATCCCCTGAGTCCGCTTGCCATCATGGCGGAGATGGGAATCGCCGACGCCTATTTCAGCGACAAACAGTATCTCGATGCCAATCTGGCCTACAGCGAATTTCTGAATCTCCATCCGACGAACGAGAACCTTCCCTACGTCATGTATCAACTCGGAATGTGCCATTTCAACGAGATCTCAACGATCGATCGCGACCAGTCGGAAACCTTCAAGGCGCTCAAAGAATTCGAACGGCTCATGGCCCGCTTTCCCGGCAGCAAGTTCTCCTTCATGGCTGAGAAGATGATCCGGGATTGCAGGAAAACCCTGGGTGAGCAGGAGTTCTACGTGGGAGAATTCTACTTCATAATCAAGGAGTACCGGGCGGCGCTGCCCCGGTTTGAAAAGATCGCGCGGGACTATGCGAATATCGGCCTCGATTACAAGGTCAACTACTTCATCGTTGAAACGAAGAGACGCATCGCTGAGGCGGATGCGAAAAAGAAACCCGTGGTGAAGAATTAGACCGCCCATACCGGTCTTTTCCCTGATCCTCCTGCCGGGGTTCAATCTCTCCGGATCATATTCCCCGAAGCTTCCTTCTTTGCCGCCTTGGATACCTTGCAGCTTGCTTGCGGGGTAGTTCATTCACCGGAAGCGGCTTGACCGCTCAACTGGCCGCAGGCGGCGAGGATGTCCCGGCCGTGACTCGCGCGGAGGATGGCTGTGTAATGGTGGTCGAGCAGGATCTGCTGAAAGGTCGAAACATTCTCTGGGGTCGGCGTCCGGTAGGCAGAGCCCGGAAACTCGTTGAAGGCGATGAGATTCAATTTACAGCGGACGCCCCGGAGCAGCCGGGCCAGTTTTTCCGCATCCGCGGGGGAGTCGTTCACGCCCGCCATGAGGATGTACTCGAAGGTCAGCATCCGGCGCCCCGGCATCGGGTAGTCGCGGCAGGCCCTGAGCAGCTCCGCCAGGGGGTATTTCCGGTTTACCGGCATCAGCTCGTCCCGCCGCCGGTCGTCCGAAGCGTTGAGCGAGATCGCAAGGTTGACGCAGACGTCCTTTCCCAGCTGCACGATCGACGGTGCAATGCCGCAGGTCGAGACGGTGACCTTCCGGCTGGAGAATCCCAGGCCGTGGTCGGAGGTGAGGATCCGGATCGCCTTCAGGGTGTGGTCGTAGTTCGCGAGCGGCTCCCCCATCCCCATCAGCACGATGTTCTTGATCTGCGGCCCCTCGGGCGTATGGCGCCGGAGCATCGTCATCTGGCCGGTGATTTCGGAGGGGAGCAGATTGCGCTTCAGTCCCTGCCGGCCGGTCAGGCAGAAGCGGCATCCCATCGCGCAGCCCGCCTGGGTCGATATGCAGGCGGTCCAATGGTTCCTGCCGGGGATGAGGACGCTCTCAATGAAGAGACCGTCCTCGAGACGGAAGAGGACCTTCTTCGTCCCGTCCTGCGAGGTCTGGATCCGGTCGATGGCGGGTTCGGCGATGCGGGTGAGATCTTCCATACGGGCGCGGAAATCCCGCGCCAGCGTCGTCATCTCCGGGAAAGAGGTCGCCCCGCCCGTATAGAGCCATTTCATGATCTGCCGGGCGCGGTATTTCTCCTTGCCGAGGCTGGCGATCAATGCCTCGATCTCTTTTAAGGACATGTCCCGGATGTTGGGTCTTGCCGTCATGCGTCAACCATTTGCTTTCGTTTTATTCCAGATATGCGGGAGAATTTTACGCTACACCGGATGGATATCAGGATAGCCCGCTTTAAATCCTCAATCCGACGGGGCAATTGGGAATGTCGGGAATCGATCATTTCATCGGCAGAAGGATGATTGCGATCCGCCGGTTCTTCGCCCGCCCCTCGGGGGTGTCATTTTCGGCGATTGGCTGGTATTCCCCGAAGGCCTCCGCCGACAGGATGGAGGGATCGATCCCCCCCTTTTCCAGATAACGGGTTACATTGAGGGCCCGCGCCGCGGAGAGTTCCCGATTTGTAGGATACTTCTTTGCGAGGGCGCCCGTGATGGGGATGTTGTCCGTATGGCCTTCGATGCGGATCACCTTGTCCGTCACGGTTATCAGAATTTTAATGATCCGCTTCAGGATGGCCAACCCCCCCGGTTTAACCTCCGTCCGGCCGGAATCGAAGAGGATCTTGTCAAAGACATCCATCGTCAACTTACCCTGAAGCTCGGTGATGGCGATCTTTCCCTGTTCGATTTCGTCTTTCATCTCGCCGAGGAGCTCTTCGTAGGTCCTGCTGACTGTATTGACTTCCGCTTCTTTTGAATCCTTCAACAGGGCGATGCTTTCCTCGATCATCTGCATGTCGCTTTCCAGTTCTGTGTTCCGGGTCATCAGCTCCTCTTTCGACTTCTTGAGCAGGGCGATGCTTTCTTCGAGGATCTGCTTGTCGGCGTCCAGCAAATTGTTCCGGGTCATCAGCTCCTCTTTCGACTTTTTCAGCAAGGCGATGTTTTCCTCGAGCATCTGCTTGTCGCCGTCCAGATCGTTGTTCCGGTTCCGCAGCTCTTCGATGGTCCGGTTCGTCTCCTCCTTGAGCGTGCTCAGGCGGACGTTGAGGCTGTAACGCTCGGCGGTCAGATTCTCTTTCGCGGCATGAAGATCGCTGATTTCCTCCTGAAGCCTTCTGATGTTTTCCTGGAGGCCTCGGATTCTCTCCTGGAGGCCCTGATTTTCCGCCGTTCGCGTCACCCCATCCCGGCTCAAGGCATCGGCCTCGGCCTGTTTCCGGAGATAGTCGCTCTTTGCGACGCAGCCGCCGAGAACGAGCAGCGCCGCGGCCACAGCCAACAGGCCACGAGATCTCTGAAACATGATGTTCTCCTTATTTTGTTTATCGGGGGGCATGATGCCGCATCGTGTCCCCCGATTCCCGTTTTTGACCATACGGTTTCCGCCCGGAGATGGATAGTGGTCAGAAAGACAATAGGTTATCGGATGATCCCCATCCCCGCCAGAACCGACAACATCACCGCTGCAGCGATGACCGAGCCGACCTGACCTCCGGCGTTGGCGCCCATCGCATGCATGAGCAGGTAGCTCTTCTTGTTCCACTTTGCGCCTTCGCGCTGGACGACGCGCGCCGCCATCGGAAAGGCGGAGATCCCGGCCGCGCCGATCAGGGGGTTCACCTTCCCGCCGGTCACGACCCGCATGATCTTGCCCATCAAGACGCCGAAGACCGTGTCGAGACAGATGGCCACGAGGCCGAGCGCCAGGATGATGAGGGTCTGCGTCTTGATGAAGGCGCTGCCCACCATGGTCGCGCCGATGCAGAGACCCAGGAAGAGGGTCACAACATTGGCGATTTCATTCTCCGACGCCTTGGTCAGGCGAGCAACCACGCCGGACTCGCGCATCAGGTTTCCCAGCATGATCGTCCCGAGCAGCGGCAGGCCCTTCGGGGCGATAACACCGCCGAGGATCGTGATGACCAGGGGGAACAGCAGCTTCGTCGTCTTGGAAACCGGTTTGGCCACGGGCTTCATGACGGTTTCCCTCTCCTTCTTCGTGGTGAGGAGCCTCATGATCGGCGGCTGGAGGATCGGCACCAGCGACATGTAGGAATAGGCGGCCACCGATACGGCCCCGAGCAGGTGCGGGGCATACTTCGATGTAACATAGATGGCCGTCGGCCCGTCGCACGCCCCGATAATCCCGATGGCAACCGCGTCCAACTGGGGGAAACCCAGCGCCAGGGCGAGCAACAGCGTCAAAAAAATCCCGAATTGGCCCGCGGCGCCGAGAAGAAATGTGGATGGCTGGGCGAGCACGGGACCAAAATCCGTCATCGCGCCGATGCCGACGAAGATCAGCAGCGGGAAGAGTTCCGTCGCAATGCCCGCGTCATAAAGGGCCCGGATGAAGCCTTCCTGGCTCATGACATCCGAAAGGGGAATGTTCGCGAGGATACAACCAAAGCCTATCGGAACCAGCAGGAGAGGCTCACAGTCCTTCCTGATCCCAAGGTAAAGAAGCACAAACCCGACCATAAGCATGATGGTATTGCGCCAATCCACAGCAAGCATCTGAAAGCCGATGGTCAGGCCGCCAAGTCCATTTACGATTGCGTCTGCCATATTCTACGCCTCCTTCTTCGCCGGCTTTTCGGGAAACAGTTTTCCCAAAAGACCCATGACGAGGCTCATGATCCACAGGGTCAGAATCGTTCCCCCCATTCCGCAAATGAGCATCGTAATCCCGAAAGTAAAATTATCCATACACACCTCCATTTTGGCGCGCCCTCTTAAGCGCTGACGGGCTGTTTATCCGATTGTTCCTTCCCTGACAATACATTTTTTAGAGGGGAGACATTTTTATGTCATAATTCGGGACGGGGCGCAAACCGTATTGTGAGGAAGAAGACGGACGAAAAACAGGAGGAGAGGGTCTCGGCGAGGAGGCCGGCGGCGGTTGCCGGCAACAGCGGAATCGCGAAATAAATCCAGAAAGCTTTCGCGATCCATAGGGTTTACTTTAGGGTTTACTTTCCGTCTATGGGCTGGAAGATTTCCGCCGGACGATCTACAGGCCGCCGTCGTTTCCCTTGAGTCGGACGGCCCGAATGAAACGACGGTCGTAATAGGGTGTATTAAGGTTGTCCACACGGACACCCTTTTTTCGCGAGGATGCGTGGACGAATTCATTGTTGCCGATGTAGATCCCGACGTGTCCCAGGGTTTTTCTCGTATTGAAAAAAAGAAGATCCCCCTCAACCAGTTCGTGCCTTGCAACACGCATTCCGACATGGGACTGCTCGAAGGCCGTCCGGGGGAGGTCGATGTTGAAGAACTGATAGATCTTCTTCACGAATCCGGAACAATCGACTCCCGTGACGGAGGACCCTCCCAGGCGGTAAGGGGCGCCGAGGAAACCCATCGCCACCTTGACGAGCAGCTTCGGTTCGTCGGGACCGCTCCACTTGCCGAGGAGCGCCGCATTCTCTTTCTTTTGTCTTTCGATCTCCGCCAACGCATTTTGCTCGGTGAGGACACTATCATCCGCCTCTTCTTCCTCCTCCAGCTCCGGCTTGATGGCTTTCTTCGCGTATTTCGGAGGCGATGCAGCGGCCGCGTCCTCAAGATCTTTTTCTTTCTTCAGGGCGAGCCTCTGCCCAACCTTCAGGGCGTTTCCCGGGATCTGATTGAGTTCCCGGAGCTCGGCGACGGGAATCCCTGTTTTCCGGGCGATGCCGGCAAGCGTGTCCCCTTTCTTCACCGTGCAAAACTCTCTCCGGGGAACGGGGGACGACTTTAATTTTAAGGTGCTGTTGCTTTTTTTGAGAGGGATGGTGAGGAGTTGATGCGCCTGTAGGCGGCTGCCTTTCAGGTGGTTGGCCGCCTTCAAAGCGTCAAGGGTAACGCCGCTCTTCGCGGCGATTCCAAAGAGGGTGTCGCCGGGCTGAACCGAATATGTCTCCTTTGCCAGGGCATTCCCGCAAAGGAGTAGGGTCGTGAACAGGACGCCGAGTCCCATCCATAGGAAAATCCGCCGTCTCATCATGAAGTGCCTCCTCATGGGTATTCGGGAGCTCTCCCACTGCTGGAACGGTGCACAGATTA
>JAPLJW010000279.1 GCA_026388365.1 Deltaproteobacteria bacterium
CCCTCCCCCCGCTTCTGGATAAATTTCGCCGCCGGGCTCGACGGATCCATCGGCTCGATCAGCTCGATGGTGCAGCCGTCCACCGGGAAAAAGGCGATCTTCGTCTTGATCACATCCGATTCGTACACCTTCTCCAGCGGAATCCCCAGGAGATCCTTAAAAATATGAATCGACTTCTCAATGTTCTCAACCGCCACGCCGATATGCTCAACCTTCTTGATCATGGATCTTCTCCTTTGGTTTATTTCGGGTTGTCTCGCATCACAGCGGGATCGTCCCGTGTTTCTTGCCCGGCCGCAGTTCAACCTTTCCCTTCAACTGCTCAAACGCCCCGATCAGATAGGAGCGCAGCACCTTCGGCTCGATAATGGCATCGATCCACCCCTCTTCGGCAGCCACATAGGGATTGGCAAACTTCTGCCGGTATTCATTCACCTTCTGGACCTTCATCGCCTTGGGATCCTCCGCGCGGGCAATTTCGTCCTTGAAGATCACGTTCGCCGCCGCTTCGGGGCCCATGATCGCGATTTCCGCCGTCGTCAAGGCAATCGTAAAATCCGTCCCCACCAGCTTCGAAACCGCCATTCCCGACATCGCGCCCCCGTAGATCTTTCGCACAATCACCGAGATCCTCGGCACGACCGCCTCGCAGTACGCATAAAGGGTTTTCGCGCCGTGGCGGATGATCCCGCCATATTCCTGCTGTTTCCCGGGCAGATAACCGGGGCAGTCCACCAGATTCAGGATCGGGATGTTGAAGGCGTCGCAAAACCGGATGAAGCGGGCCGATTTGTCCGAGGCGTCGATATCCAGACAGCCGGCGCTGACCATCGGCTGGTTGGCGATCACCCCCACGCTGGCTCCGTTTAACCGGACAAAGCCGATGATGATGTTTTTGGCATAATCCTCCTGGATTTCGAAAAAATCGTTATAATCCGCGACGAGACGGATGATCTTTTTCATGTCGTATGCCCTTTGCGGATTGTCGGGAATGATTCCCTCGATCTCTTCCGTCGGGCGATCCGGGTCATCGTGCGACGAGACCCCGGGAGGCGCCTCCCGGTAGTTGGCCGGCAGGAAACCCAGCAACTTCTTCGCTTGGTCAAAACACTCCTGTTCGCTGTTGGCCACCAGATGCGCCACACCACTCTTCTGGCTGTGGACCTTGGCGCCTCCGAGCTCCTCCGCCGTCACCTCTTCCCCGGTCACCGCCTTGATCACGTTCGGTCCCGTGATATGCATCTTGCTGATCCCATCCACCATGAATACAAAATCGCACAGGGCCGGTGAATAGACAGCCCCGCCGGCGCAGGGACCCAGTATCAACGCAAACTGCGGCACGATGCCGGATGCCAGCGTATTGCGGTAGAAGATGGAGCCGTACTGTCCCAGCCCCTCCTGTATCCGGGCGCCGCCGGAATCGATCAGCCCGATGATGGGGGCGCCGACCTTGATCGCCAGATCCATCACATGGCAGATCTTGCTCGCGTGCGCCTTCCCCAGCGAACCCCCCATGACCGTAAAATCCTGCGAATAGAGATAGACCAGCCGCCCGGCGATCCTGCCCGAACCTGTGACCACCCCGTCGCCGTAAAACTTCTCCTTATCCATACCGAACTTGCTCACCTGGTGGGTGACGAACATCTCGATCTCCATGAAGCTCCCAGGATCGACCAGTTGATCGATCCGCTCCCTCGCGCTGAGCTTCCCGCGTTCGTGCTGCTTGTCGAGCTGTTTCTGTCCACCCCCCAGGCGTGCACAGTCTCTTTTCGCTTTTAACTCTTCATTCTTCTCTTTCAAGATTGCTATCCCCCTATGGTCTTCGTTGCCCTACCAGGCCGTTGAAATACTCCCGTCTGCTGCGTTTCCCTCATCCTTCGCCGTTCAACGTACCCAAAAGGACGCCTCACGGCTCAGGATTTCGGGGGCCTTGCATCCAGACGCTTTTGAACAGCCTGTAAAAGGGCCTTTTCAACAGGTTCCTGAGTCCGGCATTGGCGGCGCTTTTCCCCCACCGGCCGTTCCAGCCCCTTGACGACCTGCGAGCGGATCAGCCTCGGCAGCAGCATGTGATGGTGCGGACAGATCAAACGCGGGTTCCGGTAAACGCCGCCCGCAAAAGCATCCATGTCGCGGCAATCCCCCCCGAAGTCGAAATTCCATTTAGGATTCCTCTTCGGGAGGCGACCTTTTCCGTCAGGGCGCGCAACTCGTCAATGGAGCCGCCCCATAACGGGCCGCTACCGCGTTTAATGAGCGAAGAACCTCCTCCTCCAGCGGAATCCCTTCATCCATCCGCTTCTTGCTTAAATGGAATTCAATCTCTCCCGGCATGAAGATCTGTCCTCCATCCACGGCAGGGAGACTTTTAATATTCGTGATCACCTGATCAACATTCGATTTAAAAAGCTTCATATCAATGAACCTGGATATGTCCAGTGCTGCAAACAAATGACCGGTTTTGGAGGGTCCGCTCACATCGGTGATGTTTTTTACGCCGCCGGTCAAGACCGTATTCGTGAGGATTCCACAGACCATGTCGATGATTAAAGAGAGGGCCGAACCTTTCACGCCGCCAACGGGTTCCAGGCTTCCTTTCAGGGCGACCTTGGCGTCTTCAGTGGGCTTGCCGTCGCTGTCCCGGGCCCAGCCCAGTGGGATGGAATGACCCGTCAGAGCGGCGTACCTGATTTTCCCGCGGGCAACGACGGAGGTCGACATGTCCAGGACAATTGGAAAATGGTCGCCGGCGGGGATGGCAATGGCAATGGGGTTGGTGCCGATCAAAGGTGTTTTTGTACCATAGACGGCCATGGCCGGGGAGGAGTTGGTCAAAACGCAACCCACCATGTTTGCTTGCAGGGCCATCATGGCATAGTAAGCCGCAACCCCGAAGTGATTGGAATTTTTTACCGCCACCACACCGGCGCCGTATTGTTTTGCCTTGTCGATGGCCAGCGACATGGCCTGATGACCGGCAATCTGACCAAAGGTGTTGTTCGCATCGAGAAGGGCTACCGCCTGCGCGTCCATTTCTGTTGCAATCGGCGACTGTATCTTCATCACACCAGCCTCAACCCGTTGGACGTAACTTTCGAGCCTGACGACCCCGTGTGATAGAATTCCGCGCGCCTCGGCGCATAACAGTGACTCGGCAACAATGGCTGACCAATTCGTTGACAGTCCTGCCTTTGTCAAAACATCCACACAAAACGCCTCCACTTTTTGTGCCGGAAATACTTTTACTGTCGGTGTCATCTCTTGCCTATCTCCTCCTTCCGGGATTGATTCTGCAATGCCTTCCGGTAATCGCGTCCCTATGCCGCCGTCCGTTAACGGGTGGCGGCGGGACTCTCTGCCGGCTCGTGGGTCCGGTAATATTCGTAGCCGGCCTCCAAGGCCTTGATGTTGAGTTCCTCGAACTTCTCGGGAACACTGCTTGCGACGATCTTCTTCAGGACCTCAAAACTCCCCGGGTTGATCAGTTCAATCGTAGCCCCCAGCATGTAGATGTTCGCCACCATCCGGTTCTTGAACTCCTTCTCCGCCTCACCCGTCGCTGGAACCGCAAAGGTTTTTTTATAAGCCGCGGGAATCTCCTTGATCATGGTGTTGTCATAGACGACAAGGGTCTTTTCCGGATCCGCTTCGGAGAGTAGCCTTTTGCGCGCCTCTTCGGACATGAAGATCATCACATCCGGACGCGAACTCTTGGGGTAGTTGATCTGCTGGTCCGAGATCACCACGTCGGTGCGGCAAGCGCCGCCGCGTGAAGCCGGTCCATAGGATTGGGCCTGTGTCACCTGTAGATCGGGAAAGTGCTCCATCATCCGGGCGATGATCACGCCCATGAGGATGATTCCTTGCCCGCCAAATCCCGTAAAGATGATCTCCTTCCTCATTCTTTTCCCTTCCCTTTCTCCTTGGCAAACACGGTCAAGGCCATGTCGGGACAGTGCTGCTGGCAAAGCCCGCAGGCTTTGCAGTTTTCAATCCGCGCCACATGGGGCATGAGGTAGTCCAAATCGCTTCTCTCCTGTCCCGGCTCATAGACGTCACACGGGCAAATATACTTGCATAGCATGCAGCCCTTGCAGTACCTGCGGTCGATTTCGATTCTTTCTGCGCCTTTCAACGATCGCCTCCTTTGGCTTGCGCCTCTTTGACCCTCTGGTTCATCCGCTGGACTTCTTCCATGAACTCGGGCTGCTGCACCTCCAGGAAGTCCCCGACGGGGATCTTCCCCTGCGCCTCGAGTTCCTCCCACTTAGAAGGATCTTCTTCCTTCACACAATGATCCTTGATCCACTGCAGGTTGAACTGGGGTGAACCGGAACCCAGCAGGTAGCGGCCCGTTTGGACCGGACACTGGGACACGATTTCGATAAAGGAGAAGCCCTTGTGGTTCAGCGCCTTCTTGAAGGCCTTGATGAGCGGCTTGGGATGGGCCGTGGACCAGCGGCTGACCTGCGTGGCCCCGGCGGCGATCGCGACCTTGCAGCCGTCGAGACGCTTCTCTAAATTTCCATAGGGGGTGGTCTGGGTCTTCGAACCGACGACCGTGCTGGGGGCCACCTGTCCGCCGGTCATGGCGTAGATCTGGTTGTTGACCATCACGACGGTCATGTCGATATTACGCCGGGCGGCATGGAGCAGGTGGTTGCCGCCGATGGCCAGGCAGTCCCCGTCACCGGTAAACGTGACGACCTTGCGGGACGGATTGGTGGCCTTGATTCCGATGGCCGCCGGGATCGCCCGGCCGTGGAGGACCTTGAGGATATCCACATGCATGTACACGCCGATCCAGGCGCTGCAACCGATACCGGCCGTCAGGGCCAAATCGTCGACGCAGCCCAAATCATCGACAGCTTGCAGGAAGGCCTGCACGATCATCCCGTCGCCGCATCCGGGACAAAAGAGGAAAGGAAGAAAATCCTTCCTGAGATATTTTTCACCAAGTGGGTTCATCGTTTCTCCTCCAGAAACCGCAGGAATTCTTGAGGCTGCGGGTAAATGCCCCCGATCTTCGAGAACAATTCAATTTTGATTTCCGGTTGCCGGACGACCCTTTCGATCTCCCTTTGCAGCATGCCGAGGTTCATCTCCGCAACGACGATACGCTTGGCGCCGGCCAGCGCGCGGCGGACCAGGCGATCGGGGAACGGCCAGACCGTTTTCACCTCGACGGAACGGAGCGCAATCCCTCTTTCCTTCCCCATATCCACGGCGCTCCGCGCCGCCCGGCATACGGAACCGAACGTCACAAAGGCAGTCTCGGCCTTTTCGTCACCGTAGACCAGGACTTCGGCAAACTCATCCATGTGATCCTCGATCTTAGAAACGATCCGGCGGATGTTCTCGACGGCTTCCTTTGCGTTCCCGCGATTGCCACTGAGGCTCTTGGCCTGCGAGATGACAGGGGACTTGTAGCCGGTGTTGAAGGTGGGCATCAGCGGAACGCCGTTCTCTTCCGGCTTGAAAATGACAAAATCCTTCATCGGGACCGTAGGCACCTTCCGCTGAACAAATGTCAACTGGTCCGCATCGGGGATGAACACCTTTTCCCGGATGTGACCGACGACCTCATCCGACAGAATGATGACGGGAATCCGGAACCGCTCCGAGAGGTTGAAGGCCTTGATCGTCTGATCGAACATTTCTTGAGCGGTGGATGGACAGAGCACAATGAGGGAGTAGTCTCCGTTTGAACCGTAACGCGCCTGGTAGAAATCACCCTGGGCCGTCGAGGTGGACTGTCCCGATGCGGGCCCCCCCCTCTGCACGTTGACGATGACGCACGGAGCTTCCACCGCAACGGCCAGACCGATCGCTTCCTGCATGAGGCAGAAGCCGGGACCGCTCGTTGCGGTCATCGCCTTTGTTCCACCCCAAGAGGCCCCGACAACCGCCACAAGGGCCGCGATTTCATCCTCCATCTGCAGACAAAGGCCATCGACCAGCGGAAGACGTCTGGACATGATCTCCAGAATCTCGGTGGCCGGTGTGATCGGATAGCCGCCATAGAAGCGGCAACCCGCGAGGAGGGCTGCCTCCACGCAAGCCTCGTTTCCCAGCATAACCTTGATACGACCTTTTTTCATGGCTTCCTTTCTTCCTTTTTTTAAAAATTCTTCTGCTTCGTTAAATATTATACCTCTCGCCTATCGTCTTTGCGGCATCCCGAACTTCAACGATTAACGACTCGGTCCTCTTTGGCGTCAATCGCTCGACTGCCCCTGCGACAGTCACGGCGGCAATGGTCGCCTTATAGGCATTGATGACCGGAGCAGTAATCCCAAAAGTGCCCTTTAACCGGTCACCCACGGTTACTGCATAACCATGCCGTCGGATAGTCTCGAGATCTTCGATGAGCGCTTTACGGGAAAATGTTTCTCCTTTCGCAAGAAAAATCTCTTCAAGTTCGTCCATCCATTGCTGGCGTTCTCCGGCAGGCATCGCTGCCGCAAAGACCTTTCCCGCTCCTACGTGAAGCGGCAACCGTTGACCGATAGGCAGGGCGAACCTCAGGGGGTTGATGCCCTCGACCCTTTGGACGGCGATGCGTTTGAAACCGACCCGCACGTACAGCGATGCTGTCTCTTTCGATGTTCGGGCCAGCTCCTGGAGAACCGGTAATGCCACCCGCACGAGCTCATTCCCTATTACATACTCATGGGCGAGTGGAAGAACAGTCGCACCAAGGCGGTATCGACCATGTCTCTTTTCGGCAAACCCGTATTTTTCCAAAACCAACACAATCCTCAGTACCGTTGCTTTGGAAAGCTGGCTTGCACGACCCAGTTCAGTGAGGCTCATCCGGCCTCCGCTTTCTTCCAGAACGGCCATGATATGAAGAGCGCGCTCCAGCGAGCGCATCGAACTTTTTTCTCTGTCTGTAATATTAAGCATCAGCCACTTCCCCACAATAGATCCATTATATGGAACCTCGTTCTTAAAGATGATAAAAATGAGATCCACGACCCGAAAACCGTTTATTGACCTCCCGTAGTTCTTGACCCAGAGATCCAACCCCACAGCACGCTGCAGGGTTGGATCTCTTTATGATCGTTTCTCTTTCATCGAAGCAGGCTTCTGGGAATACCCTGATCCATCCAACTTCAGATCACGCCTTCCGGTGACCGGCCAGTTGCGGGGAATAGATCCAGACGAACCGCAGAACCTCGTCCCCGTCGTTGATGATCTTATGAAGCCCCCCGGGAGGGTTGTAAACGCACATCCCAGGCTCCACGACAAACTGCTCATCCTTGGTCACAAAGGTCCCTCTACCCGAAATGAAGAACATCACCTCTTCTTCATTATCATGCTTGTGCTCCGGCACCATGCCGCCCGGATAGGTTTCATTCAAGCCCATGGAAAGATTCTGTGCACCCGTCATCTTTTCCGAACAAAGGATCCACGACGTCCGAGGCGGCTCCCGTCTCTCACCCTTTACATCCTGAATACGAACGACCTTTAACCCTGACATAACGACCTCCTTCTCAGTTGTTTTCCAAACAAGAACAAATGTCTTGTTTCCCGCTCTCAAGATACTATTTTTAACCGCCGGAAAGGATCGGAAAGAGTTCCACGACATCCTCATCATGGATCACGCAATCAATCTCATCCCTCTTCCGATTTCTGACGATGATGCCCACCTCCTCCTGAGGCACTCCCAGCCGGTCCAGCAGCGTCGTCAGCAATACCGGCTGATGCGCGTCCATAGTCAGTTCTTTTCGGTCTCCTGCCATTTCGATCAGCGTCAAGTGCAAACGTATGACCGCCATAGCCTACACAATCCCCTTCAGCATCTCCTCTTCCGATATATCGAACACCTCATTAGTGGGCGCCAATGGCTCCACATATACATATTCCGGAAGTTTATCATTCGCAGGGGACAAGCCGGCCCGGATGTTGAACTCCCGTTCGGTTCTCACTGCGTTGATCCCCATGATCTCCCAGAGATGATCAATGCTGATGTCGGTTCCGCAAAGGGAATTCACCAACGTCGTCATTCGGCTGGGATCCTTGAACAGCGGCGGCCGGGCAAAAATGCAGAAGCCCAGGCTGTCCAGAGCACACATCTTGTATTGCAGGGATCTGGATAATTCACCTTGTTGTTCGGTGCCCCGTGGATTCACCTCGACGCGTGATCCGAAACAGTTGCCCGCCGTGTGATCGGCGCCCATGGGGGACATCGCGTAGGTCACGCCGTTGCCCTTGAGCGTACGAGGATCATAGCCCGCGAAAGACTGTCCTTTGGCCGCGGGAATCCTTCTTGATCCCAGCACGTCGCCGGCGACCTGGACGCCATGGCCGAGTACTTTGCCCATCAGGCTGTTGTTGCGGATTTCTTTCATCAACGCCATACAGGCATCCAGGTCTCCCCACTTGCCCAAACCCATGTCGATTGCGACACCGAGTACGGCGCCGGCCTCGATGGCATCCACCCCAATGTCATCACATTCGTAATTCAGCCTGGCCACCGGGTCGAGATTCGTAAAGCCGAGATTGGATCCCAATAAAGCGATGTTTTCATACTGCAAGGTGGAACAAATCTTTTTTCCGGAAGCATCGGGGTATATGTTGCTGCATTTGATCAGACACCCATCCATGCAGGAGACGCCGGCCTTCCCTTCCCCCCCGCGGCTGATAATGGTTGCGTACATGGTTTCGCCGCTGAGGCCTTCCACCCCATCAATGGCTCCCTGCCGGAAATTGCAGGTCGGCAGCGCACCCATGGCATTCACGGCCTTGACGATGGTGGCCGTGCCGGTTTTCTGGTTGACCTGCTTGATTTTGGGATCGTTGATAAATTCAGCATGGATCATGCGAACCATGTCCATGAACTGCTGTCTGTCGTGGTAAACGGGTTGCTTGAGAGTTTTATCCACGACCACCGCCTTGACCCCCTTGCTGCCCATGATAGCGCCCAGACCGCCCCGGGCGGCGAATTTCAGTTCGCCGTTCGGGTCGGACGAAGCGATCGCCGCCATTTTCAGGCGATTCTCGCCGGCCGGTCCAATGCAGAGAACGCCTATCTCCCTGCCAAACCTGGCCCGGAGCTTTTGATCGGTTTCATACGTGCCCAGCTGCTTGAGCTCATTCATCACCAGCAGGGCTGGCCCGTCTTTGCCAATATTAAGCACATATGCGTTGTCATCGGCCGGCAGCCCTTCGATCACCACCGCCTTGATTCCAAATCTGCCAAGGAAAAGGCCTATGTTCCCACCGCAGTTGGCTTCTTTGATCCCGTGGGTCAACGGGCTTTTGGCGCCGCACGAAACCCGGCTCCCGCTGGTGATGGGAGTCCCCGCCAGCAGGCCCGGAGCAATCACCAGCTTGTTTTTTGCGCCAAGCGGCTCGCAATTCGGCGGAACCTCGTCGAGAAGAATCCTGGCCGACAAGGCCCGTCCGCCCAAAAGCTTATAATCCGGATTTTCAACCGTGGTAATTGCCTTGGTGGTCATGTTCACTTTGATGATGACTGACATTGAGATCCTCCTACTGCTGCATTCGATATCCCGGCCCTTACGACGATCTCATGTAGGCGAACCCTCAGGCCGTCTGCATGATGGTGATCACTCCAACCCGTTAAGGCGGATAAGAGATGGTGTAGATTGACTTGCCGCCGTTCAGTGGCCCCCTCAGGAGGGCGTCGATCTCCTCCTGGCTGCGCTCGGTGACCTTGTCCGCCGGGGGCAGGATGCCGGCCGGGAACTTGGTCATGATGTCGCCGATCAGCTTGCACATGTAATCCATCATGGCCTCCACGCCCGCCTTGGCCTTCTCGGCCGAGGCTTTGGTGGGATAGCCGATGACCCCTTCGGGGTAGACTTTGAGCTCGATGCCGCCCAGACCGATATGTTCGTGTCCCCTGATCGGGGCGTGGTACACCTCGCCGCCCTTATCCACGTGGCCGGGGGGCAGGAACCCTTCCGGTTTGTTATCCACGGCGAGCTTCATGTCGCAATATTCCGGGAACAGCGCCAGCGAATAGGAGCACTCCGCCTCGTCGGCGTGCGAGAAGGGGGTGTCGAAGGGGCCGCCGTGGGCCTTGTCCTTCATGTAATTGTGAATCGTGTTCCAGGTATGCAGGGTGATCAGGATCGCCGGCACCTGGTACTTCTTGGCCCACTGGTGGATCGCCAGCGGGAGGACCTCCTCCTGTCCGTGTCCGTTGACGAAGATCTGCTTGCGGAATCCCATGTTCCAGAGCCCGGTGATGATGGCGCGCATATTCGACAGCAGGGTCTCCTCCGGAACGACGACGGTCCCCGGCATCCCCATGTGGTGGTAGGGATGCGAACCGTACCAGATCGGCATGGCGATGGTGCAACCCATCTTCATGGCCACCTGCTCGGCCATCCTGGTCACGAGGAATGTGTCCTCTCCCAACGGCTGGGCCGCGCCGTGGCACTCCGTGCTGCCCACGGGGATGATGATGAGGTCATTCGTCTTGAGCCTCTCGTTGACCTGGGTCATGTTCATGGTCTGCAGATAGACCCCGTTGGGGCTTTCCATGTGACCGCCGTCAGGCGGAATTTTCCAATTTCCCATTGCTTTCTCCTTTCACATCTTCCGTTTCACTCTATGGAATACAGTTCTATGCTGTATAGCTATCGGACTCCTGATTTCTTGTCAAGAGAAATTAATAAAAATATTTGTGGCCTCATTCAGATAGATAAATATTCAGCGCATTCGACTGCTGAATGACGGGAAGGCTCAACTCGTCTCAGCGGGACATGGTTCCGGGCAGGAAAAGGGCGATCTGCGGCGCCAGAATCAGCAGAACAAGACAGAGCACCATGGCCAGAAAAAAGGGCATGATGCCCCTGAAAATCACAACCATCGGCACATCCCGGGCCACGCCGCTGATCAGGAAGACATTCATGCCGACCGGGGGCGTGATCAGACTCATCTCCATGAAGAGGGTGATGACGACGCCGAACCAGATCGGATCAAATCCCAGGTTCATCATCATCGGATAGATGACGGGCAGGGTGATCACCATGATGGCCAGCCCTTCCATCAGGCACCCCAGGACCATATAAACCAGGCAGACAACACCCAGGACGAGGTAGCGGTTCATTCCGAGCGATGTTGTCCGGTGGATCACCCATTCGGGAATCTGGCTTACCGCAAGGAAATATCCGAAGATGTTGGCGCCGATGAGGATGAGAAAGATCATGGCCGTGGTCAGCGTGGTTTCCGAAAGCGATGCCGGCAAATTTTCCCGGTTCAGACGCCTCTTGATCAGGGTCACGAGCAACGCGCCGAACGCGCCGATCCCGGCCGCCTCGGTGGGGGTGAACCAGCCGGCATAAAGCCCCCCGACCACCAGGATGAAAAGACCCAGGATACCGCCCATCGACCGGAGCGCGCCGATCCGCTCCCGGAGCGAAAATCGAGGTCCGGGTGGTCCCAGTTCCGGGTTGCGGACGGTGAGGATATAAATGGTAATCAAAAAAAGGGCGCTCAGGAGCAATCCCGGAAGGATGCCGGCGACAAAAAGGGTTCCGATGGGCTGCTCCGTCAGGATTCCGTAGATCACCATAACGGTGCTGGGTGGGATCAGGATGCCGAGCGTCCCTCCGGCGGCGACGGAACCGGTGGCCAGACGGTCGTCATAACCGAACCGCTTCATCTCCGGGAGCGCTACCATACCCATGGTGGTTGCCGTAGCCAGGGATGAACCGGAAACTGCGGCAAAGCCGGCGCAGGCCGCCACGGTCGCCATGGCCAGCCCGCCGGGCAGAAAACCGATCCAGCGGTAGACACCCTGGTAGAGATCGGCGCCCATCCGGGAATGGCCGGCAAACTGTCCCATCAGGATGAAAAGGGGAATCACCGTCAGGGTGTAGTTGGAGGCGGTCTGATAGGTGACGAGTCCCAGCAGGGAAAAGCCTGCCTTGAAGGTGGACAGAACGCAAAAACCCAGAAAACCGGTTATGGCCATACTCAGGCCGATCGGCATTCGCAGCAGAAGGAGCGACAGGAGCAGAACCAGACCCAGGAGGCCGATGAGTAACGGATTCATGGGCCCCTCTTCTCGGAAAATTTCATCCAGGAGCGGACCAGCATGACGAAACCCAGGAGCGCGCATCCCAGTGTGGCGACGAGGATCAGGGGATATCGGGGAATGCCGAGATCCAATGACACCTCCCCCGCCGTTCGGATGGACAGGGCATAGACAAAGGCAGAGACGGAGATCGCGCCCATCATTACAGTGGAAAGTAACTGAATAAACGCGGTCAGGTATTTCCCGCCCAGCGCATGGAGACGGCCGGCGATCAGGTCAACGCGGACATGGCGATCCTCAACCTCCGCCTGGGCCAGGGCGCAGAAGACCATTCCCGCCAGCATGAACTCCGTAAGCTCAAGCCCTCCGAGAATGCCCTGACTCCAGAATTTCCGCAGAAGGACATCGATCAGGGTGAGGAGCATCATAAAGAAAAGGATCGCCCCGGCGACGCGATTCAGGGCTCCGGCCAAGGCATCCGCCGCAGCCATCATTCGGGGAAGACGATTTTTACAAAGTGGGGATGGGGTCATGCTATGGTTTTTCCGTCATGGCGGCATGCTTCGCAGACAGGATCTCCTGCGCCGGAATGTGTCGGTCGGCCTGATGCGCCGCCCAGTCCGCGTCCATCGGTTTGAGTCGCTCCAGAAAGCGTTGCCTCTCCGTAGTAGAAATCGTTTCCAGAAGGACCCGGCCGGACGCCTTCAGCTTCGCCATAACATCGGCATCCAGACGGTCATAGATCTCGGAGGCCCTGAACCCCCAATTCTTTCCAGACGCCTCATCCAGGGCCTTCCTGGCAAAATCGGGCAGGGACGCAAACCGTTCCTTGTTCATCGCGACCATCAGCAGGGAGCTGAACATATTGATGCGTGTTCCGAAGCGGATCTGATCGTAGAGGTTGAAATCCTGGATCGCCGTGGTGGGCGAAAGCATGCCGTCAATCACCCGCTTGTCGAGGGCGCTGTGGAGTTCGGAAATGGGCATGCTGACCGGATGAGCGCCCAGAAGTCCGAGGGCGTCGCTCATGGCGGCCGACGGGGAACGGATTTTCTTCCCTTTCAGATCCTCAAGGGTTTTGATCGGTCCGGTCACGGTAAAGAGCTGTCCGGGGTCGCTGCTGTAGAGCCAAAGGACCTTGTAGTCCCGATAATCGTCGGCCAGATAAGGGTCATAGAGATCATAGAATATCCGGGCGGCTTTCAGAGCCTGATCGGAGAGAAAAGGAA
>JAPLJW010000039.1 GCA_026388365.1 Deltaproteobacteria bacterium
GGATCCGGCGACCCCTTTCACGGGAGAGATCCTTGCAAAACGCTTCCAAATATGTTCCCCGTCCCTTGACGGCAGGGGGTTACGGGGTGGGTTAAGCTGCAACATGCAGATTTCATGGCACCCTCCCCCCCACCCTGACCCTCTCCCGCCAGGGGGGAGGGGAGATATCGCGGTACTTTTGCAATGACCTCGGGAGCAAAAATCGTCAGTTCCCCCTTAAAAAGGGGTTACTTGCGAGTCCCCTCGACCGGGACGCCCCACCAGCCATCTTCCCGGGACTTCTGTACCTCGTTCGGGCTGACCTGTTTATAGCCATGCATGCTGAACTTCATATGTTCCCAGTTCTTGTACATGGAGTCGTGTTCATAAAATCCCGACTCACGCGCCGCAGCGCCACAACCTGCGAGGAAAAGAACCGCCGTCAAAACCAAAAATAGTCGCTTCATGTTGATCTCCTTTCGAAGGGTCCCTCGGTTCCCGCCGGGATCGCTGCGTGTATAAAATCACGGCGCCCGACGATCCGATTGTTTATAGAACTACGACAAACTGCCGTATTTGTCAATCCGGGATAGCCCGTTAATTTACATCAGCCAACCGCTTTGCGAGCGCCGCCCGATCCCCCGGTGCATGCGGGCAACGGCGTCTGAAAATGATCTGTGAGTCCAGTCCGGCTTTACATGGCCGCGCAGTCCCGGCGGTACTTTTCGTCAAGCATCCGTTCGATGCTTTCCATGACGATCCGCGTCACCCCCTCGAACTGCTCCCGATAGCGCTGCTGCGATTCCCGGGACAGGAGGCGGAACGGCTCGCGGATTCGGAAGTCTTTGAGCTGGTCTTTCACGGAGAGCGGTTCGCCGATCCGGTAGGTGATCCGGCCGCTCCGAGCAAAGGGGATGCTCCCCCGGTACACCTCTTCGGAGTTGTTGCAGGCGACCGGGACGATCCGTTTTTCCGTGTGGAGGGCGAGCTGGGCGAGGCCGGTACGGCCTTCGGCCAGCTTCACGGAACGGGTTCCCTCCGGAAAGATGATCAGGTTGAGCTTCTGCTCGCAGAGGGCCGCGCGGCTCAATTCCGCGACCTTCTCCATCACCCCTTCGTATTGCACCCGAATAAATTCCGCAAACTGCTCTCCCATCGCCTGGACCGCCTCGATTGCGGCTCGCTCCTGCGGCCCGGCCTCTTCAAGACGGCCCTCAATCATGTCCCTGACCGCGCGGTAGAGGCCCTTGTCCATTCTGCGGTTGAATGTCTTCCGGTAATATTCCTCGATGAGATACCCCATCGACGGCACGGGGATGAGGTTGCAGAGGTCAAGCCCCTTCGCCAGGAAGGCGTTTTTGTAATACTTGGCCTTCACCCAGACGGTCGTAAAGGGAAATTCACGCATTTTAAAAAGCTTGTACTGAAAGGGCCAGTAGTTGAACCGGTCCGTGTGGTTCATCGCAAAGATCACGTTCTCCCCGCGGGGAATCCGTTCGGCATTTTCGATCCGGATGTCCACTTTCTGAAAGATGTGGTAGTTGGGCAGAAGCAGGAAATAAGCCACGATCTTCTGGCCCAGCGGCCGGGAGACCAGCTTAATTTTCTTCAGATAGTCGATGTCGATCACACTTCCCTCCTTGGGATGGGGAGATATGCCGCATCCTGTCCCCATCCGGTCCTGTTTATTTTAAGTCGAAATGAATAGGGCGCTGTCCCTATCGAGTCGTTTCTTCTCCTGTGACCAGGCGCCGGACGCGCTCCAATTCCTGGGGGGTGTCCACCTCGACGGAATCGTGCGGGGTCAAGACCACCTTGATCCGGTAGCCGTGTTCGAGAGCGCGGAGCTGTTCGAGCGCCTCCAGGCGCTCCAGGACCCCCTCGGGGAGGGCGGTGAAGGTGCGCAGAAAATCACGGCGGTAGGCGTAGATCCCGTGGTGCTTGAAGTATTCGGCCTTTTTCCCCGGGTCGCGGACGAAGGGGATTGTCGCGCGGCTGAAGTAGAGGGCGAAATGGTCGCGGTCGAAGACGACCTTGACGGCGTTCGGGTGGCTGATCTCCTCGTCGCGGACGATCCGGTAGATCAGCGTGGACATGGGGATGGAGGCGTCCGCCAGAAGCGGCCCGACCACCTCGTCCACCTGGGCCGGCTCAAAGAGGGGTTGATCTCCCTGGATATTGACAACGATGTCGTCGTCCCGCAGCCCCATGGTTTCAACCGCCTCGGCGATCCGGTCCGTTCCGGAGCGGTGGCGGGGCGAGGTCATCACCGCCCGGCCGCCGAAGGACCGGACCGCAGCGAAGATCCGTTCATCGTCGGTGGCTACAGCCGCCGAAGATAAAGTCTTCGCCCGGAAGACCCGTTCATAGACGTGTTGGATCATCGGTTTTCCGCAGAGATCGGCAAGCGGTTTCCCCGGAAAGCGGCTCGATTCGTAACGCGACGGGATGATGCAGACAACCTGGACGGGCATGAATGACATCCTTACAGATAGGGATCCGGCTCGAGGAGGTGCGCCTTCACGTAATCCGCAACCGCCTCCTCCAACGGACGAAACACGGCCGGGCAGCCGGCGGCCCGGAGCTTCTCCATTTTCGCCTCGGTGAAATACTGATACTGCCCCCGGATCTCCCCCGGCATCTCGATATAGTCGATGGCCGGCGGGAGGTTCAGCGCGGCGAACACCGCCCGGATCAGATCGCTCCAGGTCCGCGCCTTCCCTGTCCCGAGGTTGAAGATCCCGTTCGCCTCCCCGTGGTTCAGGAGCCACCAGAGGACCTCGACGCAGTCCTTGACATAGACGAAGTCCCGCATCTGCCCGCCGTCCGGATATTCCGGCCGGTACGATTTGAAAAGCCGGACCTTTCCCGTTTCACGGATCTGGTGGAACGCCTTGAAGACCACGCTGGTCATGTCCCCCTTATGGTACTCGTTCGGACCGAAGACGTTGAAGAACTTGACTCCGGCGACCCTATCCGCGATTCCCTCGCGAATGACCCTCATGTCGAAGAGCTGCTTGGAGTAGCCGTACAGGTTGATCGGCCGGAGGCCCCGGGTCGTTTCGTCCGCGTCAGAGAAGCCCTGTGCGCCGCCGCCGTACGTCGCCGCGGAACTCGCGTAGATGAACCGGATTCCGTGCGCGATCGCCCAGTCCGCCAGAATGCAGGTGTAGTGGAAATTGTTCTCCATGAGGTAATCGGCGTCCCGCTCCGTTGTCGAGGAGCAGGCGCCCATATGGACAATCGCCTCGATGGGGAAGGGAACCCGGTCCGTCTCGACCATCCGGAAGAAGGCGTCCTTGTGGAGGTAGTCGGCGTACCGGCGCTTCACGAGGTTCTGCCACTTCTCGGACGTCCCCAATTCATCGACGACGACGATGTTGCCGATCCCCCCCGCGTTCAGCTTCGCAATGAAGGCGCTCCCGATGAATCCGGCGCCGCCGGTGACGACGATCATCTATTCCTCTCCATTATCCCTGTTTGTCCCACCGCTGTTTCATAGCGCGATGTAGCCGCCATCTCTGAATTTTCCAACACGGCGCTTGGAACGCGGCTTCCGCGGCGCTCAAGATCTTTTCCCGACCCTGCGCCTCCTCTCTACGCTGCAAAGGCAAAACTCGCGCCTATGGCGCTCAAACAGTTGCCTTTGCGGGCGCTCCGCTACGGGGGCAGGGTGCCCCGGGAAAATATCCATTCGCGCCTTCCGGAATCCTACCGTCCCGCGCCGCCAAGCTTTTCAACCTTCAACTGCGGAGCGCCAGCACGCCAGTACCAGACTTTTCACTCTCTAAGCCGCCCAGGGCCGACGGCCTTCGCTAGGGCCGCATTGGAGATTTTAGCATCAAAAATGTCCAGCGGCCCGGCGAAGGGCCCGAGGCCCTGGACAGCGCAAGTCTTAAAATCACGCCTCTCGGCCGAATCTCGGGAGGGAGGGTGTTCCCTGGCTTTTACAGCGTCGCGGCCGCCTTCTCGATCCCCTTCTTTATGGCCTTGAGCTGGGCGGCGGTCATCTTCACGTTGATCCCCATGATGAGCGTCCGGCCGAGGAGATCCTCCGCGTGGGGGATCGCCTTGCGGCTGTACTTCAGCTTCCGGTTGCGCTTGTCCTTGAAGGGGCTTGTCGTCTGGGCCGTGGATTTGGCGAGGAAATGCTCCCAGTTGGGGACGTAATGCCAGAAGTTGTCCTTAAAGCAGACCGTACCGACCCCCTCGGCCGAAAGGGCCTTCTGGAAGGCCTTTGCCTGCTTCGCCGTCGGGAGGTTGAAGCCCAGGTGGGTGGCCGAGTCACCCTGGGGGTCGGGCACCGCCCGGAATTTCAGGCCGGGGATCGGGGCCAGCATCTCCTCGATCGCCGCCTTGTTCTTTCTCTGGGCGGCCAGGACCCGGTTGAGCTTCCGGAGCTGGGCAAGGCCGATGCCCCCCTGGATTTCATTCATCCGGTAGTTGAAGCCGAGGAGCGTCCGGCCGTCGAGCGCCCGGCTGACCGTGGAGATGTGGTCGTGGCCGTGGTCATGGTACCATTCGGCGCGGTGGTAGAGATCCAGGTCGTCGGTGAGGATCATCCCGCCCTCGCCAGTGGTGATCGTCTTGTAGTGGTCAAAGCTGAAGATCCCCATCTGGCCGATGGTGCCCGTCATCTTCCCCTTGATACTCGCCCCGCAGGCCTGGGCGTTGTCCTCCAGGACGAGGAGCTTGTGCTTCTTGGCCACCTTCATGATCTTGTCCATCCGCGCGGGCGCCCCGCACATGTGGACGGGGATGATCACCTTGGTGCTCGGCGTGATCTTGCTGGGGATGTCGTCGGGATCGAGGTTGAGGGTGTCGTCGATGTCCGCCATGACGGGCATGGCGCCGACCTCGAGGACCGCCTCGTAGGTGGCCATGAAGGTGAAGGCCGGACAGATCACCTCGTCGCCGGGTCCCACGTCAAGGGCCGTGAGGGCGATCTTGAGGGCCGAGGAGCCGGAACTCACTCCGAGGGCGTACTGAGACCCGAAATATTTGGCAAAAGCCTTCTCGAAATCACGGACCTTCCAGATTCCCTGCCGTTCCTTGTCGAGGGAATAGCGGGCGAAAATCCCCGTCTCGAAGAGAACCGTGATCTCCTTCAGTTCTTCCTTTCCGATCAGTTCCGCACCGGCCATAATCTCAATCCTCCTTCATCTTCCCCGAAAATGGGGACACGATGCGGCATCCTGTCCCCATTTTCTAATTTACGAATAACACTCCTGGTAGATCACGACCATCTCCTCCGGCGTCATCTTGCAGGGGTTGTTGGCGAGCGGCCTGGCGACCGTCATCGCCACCTTCGCGAGTTCCGGGAAATCGGCTTCCGGAA
>JAPLJW010000170.1 GCA_026388365.1 Deltaproteobacteria bacterium
ATCCCGATCGTGAATTCAAAACGGCTGGTGGATTCATTCTCTTTCCGGTCGAGGACATAACCACACTCCAGGCGGAGCGGACCAATGGGCGAATACCAGCGGATGCCGACGCCGGCCGTTCTCCGCATATCGCCTATGTGGTAACCGCTTTCCCATGAATTGCCTGTGTCGAAGAAGAGGACTCCCTTCAGCCCGGCTTTCGTCATCAGCGGGAAGACATAATCGGCATTGAAGTTCAGCATGGTCAGCCCCCCGATCACTTCCCCCGTCGCAGGATCGGTCGGTCCCACCGACCGCAATCCCCGGAGGGAGCCAATCCCCCCGAGATAATACCTTTCATAGATCGGTACCTCTTTCCCCCCGTTTCCGCTGATCATGCCCGCCCGCACGCGGACGCCGATGACCGTATCCAGGGGAAGGGGGAAAAACCAGGCGGAGGATACCCAGTAACGGGTAAAACTGACATCGCCCATGAAGGGGCCGCCGGTATATTCCACGGAGGCGCTGTTACGCGATCCGGTGGAGGGGAACATTACATCATCCGTCGAATCCCGCGTCAGGGTGACGGTGACGCCGCTGCTCGTCGTCTGGCCCGCCTGTTGCTGGACATAATAGGAGGCCGTGCTCAGGATGTCCTTCACATTGTTGGCCGACAGGCGGTATCCGACATAGCCTGTCACGTACCGATAGAGGGAATAACTTGCTCCAGAGGGGCATGTCGAAGAGCCAGGGCTCCGTGAAAGAGAGGTCGTAGAGCGTGGAGCTTGAGCCGACGCTCGCCTTGAGGCTCAGGATCTGGCCGCGGCCGAAGAGGTTTTGCTGGGAGACCTGGGCCGAGACAACCGCATGGTCCAGGGCGCTGTAACCGGCGCCGATGCTGAAGATCCCGGTCGGTTTCTCCTTGACGTGGATGTTCACATCCGTCAGGGTCTCGTCGGGACCCTTCTCGCTCTGGAAATCAACCTCCTCAAAGTAGCGCAGTTGGTTCAGGGCCATGTAGCTTTTTTTGAGCTTGGTCCGGCTGTAGAGATCCCCCTCCACCACGGAGAGTTGGCGGCGGATCACCTTGTCCCTCGTCTTGTTGTTGCCGGTGATGTTGATCCGGTTGAAATAGACGAGCTTCGCCTTGTTGATTTCGTAGGTCACGTCGACTGCGGCTCGGTGCGTGGGGCGACGTCGGCGCTTGCATAACCTTCGTCGTTGCAGACCTGAGTCAAGGTATCCATGTCCTTCATGATCGCATCGCGGTCGTAGAAGTCCTTCTTCCGGATCTGAAGCTTCGCCAGAAGTTCCGCCCGGGAGGTCGTGAGTTCGTCTCCGGCGATCGCGACCTTGCCGACGCGGAACTGTTTCCCCTCCGAGATGGGAATCTTGACACGGATCCCGTCGCGATCGTACGTGATGACCGGTTCGCCGATCTGCGCATTGATGAAGCCGTTGTTCAGGTAGAAGGCATTCAGCTTGCCCACGTCCTGTTTGAGCTGCTCCTTCTTGAGAAGGCCGGATTCGGTTAAGAAGTGGAAGATGCCCCATTCATTCGTGGTCATCATGTTCTTCAGTTCCTTCGAGGTGAAGGTCCGGTTACCCTCGAAGCTGATGCCCCGGATGAAGAGCTTCTCGTTCTCGACGACGTTGACGATGACCTGGACGTCGCGTTCGCCCGCCTTCTCGATCGTGTAACGGATCTCGGCGTTGTAGAACCCCTTGCCGTCATAGAGGGCCTTGATCTTTTCCATGTCGGTCTTGAGTTTTTCGGGGTTCACGGTTTGCCGGTTACGGACGCTCATGGCGCCCTCGATGTCCTCCTTCTTCAGGGCCTTGTTCCCCTGGATCCGGATCTCGGTGATCAGCGGTTTTTCCTCCACGAGGAAGGTGATCACCTTCCCCTCGGCAACGTCCGTCACCTCCGCGGTGACGTCGTCGAAGTAGCCCATCTTGAAGATGGCCTTGATGTCGGCGGAAAGGTCTTCATCGGCAAGGATGCTTCCGGGCGCGCTCTTGAGAACCTGGTTGATGGCGCTGGACTCGATCTTGCGGTTTCCCTTGAACTCGACGCGGATGATCCTCTCATCGGAGGCGATCCGGGTCAGCATATCCGCCCGAAGCTGGGCCAGAATGGCATCCAGGTTTTCCCGGCCACGGCCCTGAACGAATACCCCCGGCAGGACCTTCCCCTTGCGGACATCTATCAATCGGACATCGACGCTGATCCGGTCCCCGAATTCGGAAACGCTTCCCGAAACGGAATAGGAGGCGCCCGCTCTTTTCCCCACCTCGATGAGCAGGGCATCGTTGATCCGTTTCCCCTTCGTGGCGGCGGTGATCTGTTCCCGTTCGACCAGCCGGATGGTTTTCAATTTCAGAAGCTCCCTTACGACCCCCTGGTAGAGGGCCTCCTGGAGATCGGCCGCTTTCTCCACGGAGGTGCTGTGGACATCAAACGGGAAGAGAGCAATTTGCTTGATGCTTTCTGCTGCCGTCCCCGGAATGGGTCCGGGGAGAATCATGACCAGAAACGTCGCGATGCATGCAAAAGACAGCTTTTTATTCACGGGTATAAATCCTTCCGTCGCGGAGACCGATGCGCTGGGACATCCGGTCGGCCAGTGAGGGGTTGTGCGTGACCACGATCAGCGTAATCCTCCGGATCCGGTTCAACGCAAGCAGCGTCTCTTCTATCTTCTTTCCGGTTTCCGTGTCAAGGTTTCCTGTAGGTTCATCCGCGAGGAGGATCTCCGGTTCGAGGATGAGAGCCCGGGCGAGGGCCACCCGCTGTTGTTCCCCGCCGGAGAGTTCCCCCGGTTTGTGGGTAATCCGGTCGCCCAGTCCCACCTCACCGAGGATCGCCGCCGCGCGCCTTTTCGCCTCCCCTTTCGGTATCCGCTGTATGAGGGCAGGCATCATGGCGTTTTCCAGAGCGGTGAATTCGGGAAGGAGGTTGTGAAACTGGAAGACGAAGCCGATCTTCCGGTTCCGGAAGGCGGCAAGCCTCTTCTCCGGCCAGGTGAAGACATCAACACCGTCGAAGAGAACGGCGCCGGAGGTCGGACGATCGAGCGTGCCGATAATGTGGATCAGCGTGCTCTTGCCCGCGCCGGAAACCCCCGCGATGGCCAGGGACTGCCCTTCGGCAATCTCGAAATCCAGCCCCTTGAGGACCTCAATCCGATGACCGTCCTTGAGGAAGGTTTTCTGCAGATTATTGACCTGGATCATACGTACTTCCTCATTCGTAACGCAGCGCCTCCGCCGGATCGAGGCGCGAGGCCTGCCAGGAGGGGTAAATCGTTGAAAGAAAACTGATCAAAAGCGTTCCCAGGATGATGATCCCCACATCGCCGTAGTTGACCTGGGAAGGGAGCTCGCTCAGATAATAGACGTCACCCGGGAGGATCTTGAAACCGAAGAGGTTCTCCACGAAACGGGAGAGGGCCTCCAGATTGAAAGCGACGGCCAGTCCCGCGATGCAGCCGAGGATGGTGCCGATTGCCCCCACGATGAGCCCTTGAAAGATGAAAATCTTCATGATACCCGCCCGGGTGGCGCCCATGGTCTTCAGGATGGCGATGTCCTTGTTCTTTTCCATCACGATCATGATGAGCGCACTGATGATGTTGAAGGCCGCAACCAGGACGATCAAGGAAAGGATGAGGAACATAACCCTCTTTTCCAGCTTTAGCGCCGAAAAGAGGTTCTTGTTCATCTCCATCCAGTTCCGTCCCCAGTAGGGGAACCCCAGTTTTTGCTCGATCCGCTTCGCGATCCGGTCGGCCTTATAGATATCATCGACCCGGATCTCAATCCCGGTCACCATCTCGCCCATGCCCAGAAACTCTTGGCAGTTCTTGAGGGAAATGTAGGCAAGCGTCGAGTCGTATTCGAAAAAACCGGACTCGAAGATACCGACCACGATAAAGGGCTTCATCCGCGGGACCATCCCCATCGGCGTGGCAACCCCGGAGGGGGAGACGACGAAAACCGTTTCATGGAGAAAAACCCCCAGGTTCTTCGCGAGCTCTCGGCCGATCAGGATCCCGGGGAGACCGGCGAGTTCCGGCTTCAGACCGGGAATCTTTCTTCCTTCGCCCAAATCGTCGAGTCTGCCCTCCCGGATCTTGCCCAAATTGATGACCTTCAGGGCGTCCTCCGTCGAGAGGCCGCGGAGAACGATGCCGGTAACGCTGCTCCCGTTTTTCAGCATCGCCTGGCTGTAGATGAAAGGGGTTGCGGCAATGACGCCGGGGACCTGGGCGACCTCCCGCATGACCCGCGGATGATTCTGCATCGCGCCGCTGTATTCCATGAGGATGATGTGGGAATTGATCCCCAGGATTTTGTTGCGCAGATCAGTCTCGAAGCCGTTCATTACGGCCAGTACGATGATCAGGGCCGCAACTCCGAGGAAGATCCCGGCGATCGAGATGAAGGTGATGATGGAAACGAACACCTGTTTCCGTCTCGCCCGCAGGTAGCGCAGGCTGATGAAAAATTCATAGGACGCCATCAATGGATGCTCTCGAAAAAGTAATTTTCTTTTTCCTGAGCCAATTACAAAAATCCTTCTGCATCATTCCGGCGAAAGCCGGAATTCCGTCTTGGTGTTCTGGACCCCGGCGCCTGCCCCGGACCCGATCCGGGGTTCGCCGGGGCGACGGCATAAGTTGGTTTTTTGCAATGGGCTCTCTTGTTTACCCCAATCCTCTCCCTGAAAGGGAGGAGAATTTCCGACTTTTTCCAAAGCCTTCATTCTTCCCGGGTTCCTTCCCGTGTCCGTAAAAGCGGAAAGAGGATTACATCCCGGATCGATGCGGAGTCGGTGAAGAGCATGACAAGCCGGTCGATGCCGATGCCCTCGCCCGCCGTCGGCGGCATCCCGCACTCGAGGGCGCCGATATAATCCTCGTCCATCTCGTGGGCCTCCAAGTCGCCGGCTTCCCTTTCCCTGAGCTGCATCTCGAACCTCCCGCGCTGATCGACGGGATCGTTCAATTCGGAGAAGGCGTTTGCGATCTCCTTGCCGCAGATGTAGAGTTCGAAACGGTCGGTCAGCGAGGGGTCCTCCGCGTTTCGGCGGGAGAGGGGTGAGACGTCCACGGGGTAATGGGTTATAAACGTCGGCTGAACAAGGCTTTTCTCCACCGTTTCATCGAAGATCGCCATCAGCACCTTTCCCGGCGGGTCGTTCTTCCCTATTTCGATCCCGAGTTTCCGCGCATGGTCGGCCATTCGGGCGGCGTCGTCGAGGACGGCCGTTTCCACGCCGCCGATCTCCACGACGGCATCGCGGACGGTGAGCCGCCGCCAGGGGGGGGTCAGATCGATCTCTTTCCCCTGGTAGCTGAACCGGTATGAGGCAAAGAGGTTCCGGACGACAAAAACGAAGAGTTCCTCCGTCATCGCCATCAGATCCTCGTAGGTCGCATAGGCCTGATAGAACTCCATCATCGTGAATTCGGGGTTGTGGAAGGTGGAGATCCCCTCGTTCCTGAAGTTCCGGTTGATCTCGAAGACCCGCTCCAGGCCGCCGGTGATCAACCGCTTGAGGTAAAGTTCGGGGGCGATTCGGAGAAAAAGATTCATCCCGAGGGCGTTGTGATGGGTCTTGAAGGGGCGGGCGACGGCGCCGCCGGCCTTGGGCTGCATCATCGGGGTTTCCACCTCCAGGAAGTCCCGCTCTTCCATGAACCGGCGGATGAGGCTGATGATCCGGCTCCGCTGCTGAAACACCTTGCGGACGTCGGGATTGACAATCAGGTCGAGGTGGCGCTGGCGGTAGCGGATCTCGACATCCGTGAGGCCGTGCCACTTCTCCGGCAGGGGGCGGAGCGATTTGGAGAGCAGGCGGAGGCCGTTCTCCTCCACGTCGATCGTGAGTTCCCCGGTCCGGGTCTTGAAGACCCGCCCTGCCAGCCAGACGATGTCGCCGATATCGAGTCTTTTAAACAACGCAAAGGCCTTCTCCCCCAACTGGTTTTTCCGGAGGAAGGCCTGGAGACGCCCATTGCGGTCCTGGATGCTGATGAAGGCGCCCTTGCCGAAATCGCGGACGGCCATCAGGCGGCCCGCCAGGGTGAATCGTTCCGTGACCTTTTCCAATTCTTCGGAGGTCATCGGCTCGAAGCGTTCACTGACCGATGTCGTGGTATCCCCGACTCGGGCGTCGTTGGGATAGAGGTCGATCCCGTCGGCCTGTAGGGAGTCGATCTTTTCTCTGCGTTTCCTCAGGAGTTCACTTTCTTCTACCATAAATGCCCTGATCGTCCGGTTTTGATATAAAGTCGATTTGACTATATTTTTTTTCTGTAATAGTCAAGTAAGTACTTTGAAAGGGGGGCATAGCCCGCCGGTTCGCCAACTTTCGGGTATCGGCAACTTTCGTGTTGCGGTCGGCGGGTGACTTGTGTATGATCAGCGAACCATTATTGTTTCAGAAAGGGGAACGGCATGATCAACAAGGCGATCCTGGTAGGCAGGCTGGGGGCGGATCCGGAGGTGAGGTATACGCCGGACGGGGCGATGGTGACCAATTTCCGGATAGCGACGGATGAGCAGTGGAAGGATAAAAACGGCGAGAAGGTGCAGAAGACCGAGTGGCACAAGATCGTC
>JAPLJW010000075.1 GCA_026388365.1 Deltaproteobacteria bacterium
ACGGAGAGGACCTTGATGCGGCTGCAGGCCTTCGCCTTCTCATGCAGGGGAACGGTGTCCGTCACGATAACCTCTTTCAGGTCCGACTGTTCAATTTTTTCGATGGCGGGTCCGGAAAGGACAGGATGGGTGCAACAGACGGAAACCTCGACCGCCCCTTCCTCCTTAAGCGCCTTCGCCGCCTGAACGACTGTCCCGGCCGTATCGATCATGTCGTCCAGAAGAATGACCTGCTTTTCCTTGACATGGCCGATGATGTTCATGACCTGGGCCTCATTCGGTCCTTCCCGGCGCTTGTCGATGATCGCCAAACTTGCCCCGAGTCTTTTACCGAAGGCGCGCGCCCTTTCCACACCCCCCGTATCCGGCGAAACGATCACGATGTTGTCGCCGTGGTAGTTCTTCTTGATATGATCCAGCAATACCGGGGTAGCGAAGAGATTGTCCACCGGGATGTTGAAGAAACCCTGAATCTGACCGGCATGGAGATCCATCGCGAGGACCCGGTTTGCCCCCGCCCGGGTGATCAAATCGGCGACCAGTTTTGCGGTAATCGGTGCCCGGGGCGCCACCTTCCGGTCCTGCCGCCCATAGCCGTAATAGGGAATAACGGCCGTAATCCGGTCCGCGGAGGCCCGGCGGACGGCGTCGATCATGATCAGAAGCTCCATCAGCGTGATGTTGACCGGCGGGCAGGTGGGTTGAATGATGAAGACATCCATTCCCCGTACATTTTCGTTGATCTCGACGCGGGTTTCGCCGTCGCTGAAGGCCGTAACATGTGCTTTCCCGAGCGATACGCCCAGATTCTCCGAGATTTTCCGGGCGAGGTCTACATTCGCATTTCCGGTAAACACCCTGATTCTTTCGAGCATCTCACATCCTTTGGCTCATCAATTGGCTGGGGCGGGAGGATTCGAACCTCCGAATGCAGGATCCAAATTCCTGTGTCTTACCGCTTGACGACGCCCCAATACAAACGGCACCGTACAAAGTCCGGATGCTGCGTTGCGCTTCACCCTTCCCCTGCTTCCGCAGGGGCAGGCTTGTTGCAGCGCACGCCAAAATACGCCTCACTCCTCAGGGCTCGTGCGCCTTGTCGGAGCCTGCCCCGGTGGAAACCGGGGGAGCTTTTTACGAAGCCGCCTCAGGTTCAAGGCTTTTGGAACGTTCTACAAACCCTTCAATACAGAGCAGCCAAGAGGCTGTGGGTTAGGGGAGGTAGGTCCAAAACCCCTGACCTATAACCCATTTCCCCTACAGGGATTGCGCCCCGCACACCAGCCACGGGGTTCCCTGCCCCAGATTTTTCTCTGCTCTTCTGGCGGATTCCCTGTCCGTGAAGACGCCGAAAACGGTCGGTCCGCTGCCCGACATCAGGGCGCCGCGTGCGCCGTTTGCGAGCAACTGGGCCTTGATCTGATCCAGAACGGGATGAAGCCTCGCGGTCACACTCTCCAGATCGTTCGTGAGACCCCGGATCAAATCTTCCGTTGTCGAAAAACGTGGGATGCTATAATTTATTCCCTGCTTTGTCAATCCCAAATTAAGTCCCTGATAAACCAATTTTGTGGAGATTTCAAAGCCTGGATTGATCAGGACGAACCAGAGGGGTGGAAGAAGAGGGGATTCCGTGAAGCGGTCACCGATTCCGATGGCCCAGGCCGTCTTACCGAAGATGAAAAAGGGGACGTCCGCTCCGAGTCCCGTCCCGATTTTCATTAGTTCTTCGCGGGTTACGGGTGACCCATACATTTCATTCAGGGTCATGAGGGTCGTCGCGGCGTTCGAACTGCCGCCACCCAGCCCTGCGGCGATGGGGATCCGTTTCCGGATGGTGATCTCGATTTCCGGCGATGCATCGATCCGGGAAAAGAAGGCTGCTGCCGCCCGATAGACGATGTTTCCCTCACCTTCCGGCAGAGTCGTGCCGGGGCAATGAACCGCAATTCCCCCACCGGTCGTCGCGAAGGTCAGCTCATCACAGAGGCTGACCCTCTGCATCAGGGAGAGGATATCGTGGTAACCGTCCTCGCGCTTCCGGAGGACCCGCAGGTAGAGGTTGACCTTGGCCGGCGACGCCTTTTTGATCATGGATGGGTCATTTCCTTGACAAAGCGCATTCTCAGTTCATAGAGGATGCCGTCTAACAGTTGCTTTTCGTTCTCATCGAGGTTGCCCTCCGTTTTCGTCTTCAGGATGCTCAGGATGTCGATCGTCTGCTTGGCGGCAGCAAGATTGCGGCTTGCCTCCTTTGTGGCTGGATCGGGGAAATCCCCGAAATGGTACATGGCTGTTGTGCTGAGCGAGAAGATGAAACCCGCAAAATTGATTTCGGGAACGGGGGCGTCCTCCGTCGTTTCAGGAGAATCATTTTCCGCGGAAGAGGTCTTGATCTCCTTGTCGGGTCTTTCCTCCGGTTTTCGCTCTTCCGCCGTGACCTCTTCCTGCCTGCGGGCGGCGCCGGATTCGTCGAAATGACGCCGGTCCTTGATCACAAAACCCTTATCCGTATCCTTCTTTTGTTTTTCCATAAACCCTCCTCCATTTTACACCGGTCTCATGCTTCGCAGACGGGCGATCCTCTCTTCGATCGGCGGATGAGTGCTGAACAGATTCATCAGCGAACGTCCGGTGAGAGGGTTCACGATGAACATATGGGCCGTCGAGGGATTTGCCTCCATGGGAATCGCCTGGGAGGCCCGGGAAAGCTTTTCGAGGGCGCCCGCAAGACCGTAAGGTTTTCCCGAAATCTTCGCCCCGCCCGCATCGGCCAAGTACTCTCGTGAGCGGGAGATCGCCATCTGGATGAGCGTGGCGGCAATGGGGGCGAGGACGGCCATGAGGATCAGGCCGATGACGTTGCTTCCCCCTTCGTCGTCATCGCGGTTGACGCCGCCGAACATTGCGGCCCACTGGGCCATGTGGGCGAGCATGACGATTGCCCCGGCCAGTGTCGCGGCGATGGAGCCGATCAGAATGTCGCGGTTCCGGATGTGGGTCAGCTCATGGGCGATGACCCCCTCCAGTTCATCCCGGCCGAGGATTCGGAGGATGCCCTCCGTGACGGCGACCACCGCATGTTGTTCGGTTCGTCCCGTGGCGAAGGCGTTCGGCGTATCGCCGGGGATGATATAGATCCGCGGCATCGGCATGGAGGCTTTGAGCGCGAG
>JAPLJW010000246.1 GCA_026388365.1 Deltaproteobacteria bacterium
ATCGTCCGCGGACGGCATGTAGAGCTTGTGGGCGGGTTCGATCTGGCTCGGATGGATGAGCATCCTGCCCTCATACCCCATCTGGCGGCCTTCGAGGACGCTCTTCTCGAAGGCCTCGACATTCTTGAAATCGACGAACGGGCAGTCGATGGCGACGCAGCCGGCGGCGCGGGCGGCCACGGCGGTATAGAACCGGCCATAAAGTTGTTCCTGCGCCTCGGAGGTCAGCTTCACCCTCATGTCCTTCGTGTAATCCACCGCCCCGAAGATCAGGGAGTTGACACGCTTGCTTGCGGTCGCGGAGGCATAGGCGTTGACCATGCCCTTGGCCGTTTCGATGAGCAGTTGAATGGCAATGCCGCCCACCTTGAGGCCCCTTCTGCGCTCCAACTCTTCCAGTTTCCAGTCGAGGCGCTTCACGTTGTCCGCCTCGCCGGTCTTGGCCAGGCAGACGCCGGACAGACCTTCATGGACAATCGCCTCGAGGTCGTCGTTCGTCATCAGGGTTTCCCAGTTGTTGATTCGGGAATAGATCTTGGATCCGCCGGTGCCGGCGAATTTCAGGTTTTCGCGGACGCATTCGCGCGCCTTTGGCTTTTCGGCGGGGGGAACGGAGTCCTCCAGGTCCAGCGTGATGATATCCGCCGGAAATTCCGGCGCCTTGCCGACCATCTTTTCGTTGTTGCCCGGTACATAGAATACGGATCTCATGACTGTCATAATCGTTTCTCCTTTCGTGGTTGCGGGTTATTTCACCCTGAGTTTTCCATTTTTTTTAAGTTCCAGAAGCCTCTGCGGGATCTCGTTGGGATTGTCCACCACGATGATCCCCGCGTCCCTGAGCCGTGTAATCTTATCCTGTGTCGAACCGCTGCCGCGCTCGACAATCGCACTGGCATGGGAGAACTTCATCCCGGCCGGCGCCCAGGCGCCGGAAACGTAAATCATGATCGGTTTGGTAAACTTTCCGGACTTCACCAACTGCGCCGCCTCTTCCTCGTGGGAACCGCCCATCTCGCCGAAGATGGCCACCGCATCCGTTTCGGGATCATCCTGGAACAGGGGAAGAATATCGGCGAAGGACATGCCGGTCACCGGTTCCGTTCCGACATGAATCACCGTGCTGACCCCGAGCCCTGCCCTCGCGATGACGTAGGGAAGGGTGCCCGACTGCCCGCCGCTGCGGGAGATGACCCCGACGTGTCCCGGCACAAAATGCTGGTTGGAGAATTCGACCGAACCGCCCAGCCAGCCCAGGGCGCCGATCCCCGGGGAGTTGATCCCGATGGACCCCGGACCCAGGAGCATGGCGCCCTTCCGCTTCCCGTAGGCGACCATTTCGAGAATATCATACAAGGGGACGCGTTCGACCGGCATGACCGCCCATCTGATATCGGAGTCGAGCGCCTCGAAGACAGCCTCCTTCAGCCCCGTCCCGGGGATGAAGGTCACGGTGACATCGAAAAGACCTCGGTTCTTCACGGCATCCTTCATCGTATTGAAAACGGGGATCCCATCGACCTCCTCGCCGCCGCGGCCCGGCGTAACGCCCGCAACGACATTCGTCCCCAGGCGCCGCATGAATTTGGCGCGCATGGAGCCTTCCCTGCCCGTAATCCCCTGAATCACCACTTTCGTTGTTTTCGTCAGCAAGATAGCCATATTTTCACCACCTTCTCGGTCAGGAAATCCCGTGCTTCTTCCGGTACTCTTCCAGCCCCGGGGTGGGCGCTTCGATCCGGATGGCCCCCTTCCCCCTGAACCAGCACTCATATTCGCACGCCAGGCACTCCGTCCCGAGGCGCTTGGCATCCCCTTCCACCGCCGGTTTCCCCTCTTTCAGGATCAGCAGTCCGCGGGCGTAGGTCTTGCAGGCCGCAATGCAGGGCTTGGATTCGCAGGCCTGGCAGAGGCTTTCATCGATGATGATTTTGATCGTCTGTTCCTGAAAT
This sequence comes from Deltaproteobacteria bacterium, assembly GCA_026388365.1. Next base: position 1,953 of record JAPLJW010000246.1, read on the forward strand.
TCCATGGGTGGCCTCCCTTACCCGTTTTTCTTCCGCTTGTATTCGAGAACCATCTCTTTCATCTCTGCCGCAAGCCCTTCCGTGTCATAGACGCGGTCGCCGCCGTAGATGCGGATCCGGGCATTGAGATCCTTCGTTCCCTCCCGCAGGATTTCCAGGGACTCTTTCTCTTTGTTTCCGGCGAGCAGAAGGACGACAGGGAAACCGGGACGCTTGGGCAGCTCCTCCCGCAGGGCTTTGACGACCCCGTGGGCGTGGTGCCACTGCTCCTGGTTGGCCGCCATGAACCCGCCCAGCATGTAGCCGTCGATCCCCGGCAGGGAGAAGACCATTTTGGCCGCGCGATAGACCTTGGAGGCCGGAGGGTTTCCGCTCGTATCGGCGAAGTTGGCCACCTTCATCCCCTGCTTGTTCAGACCATCGACGCCGAGCATCGCCCCGCCGCCGCCCATGCCATGGTAGCCGATCGTGCCGAAAACCTCGCGGTCCCGGATCTCGTTGTTCATCTCCGCAAAATAACAGGTTCCGCGGAGATCCTTTTCCTCCACCCACCAGGCGATTCTGTCCAGTTCGGTGGGGGGCGTTGAAGCCTCGCGGGCGACCTCAATGCCCAGTTCCGGATGGCGGATGACGGCGGAGTCATCGATGGAGATGCGGCAGTCACCGGCGAGAACCTTTCCCTCCTTCGTGACGACCATGGGGTTGATTTCGATCAGTCGGGCGCCGTAGTTCTTGAAGGTTTCATAGAGGCCCAAGATCAATCGGGCGACCTGGTTGATGTGCCGGCTGGGAACCTTGAGGTCGTTGGCGAGATTGAGGGCGTCGTAGATTTTGAATCCCCGGATAACATCGACGTTCATGAGGGCGATCCGGTCGCCGGGAACCGATTCGATGTCCATGCCGCCTTCCGTGGAGAACATGACCACGGGACAACGCGCGTCCGCCTGGGCGTTGACGATGATCCCGGCGTAGTATTCCTTCTCGATCGCCAGCTTCTCCTCAACGAGGACCTTTTCCACCAGGAGGCCCTTGATGGTGGCGCCCAGCAGGGAGGCCGCAATCTTTTCGGCCTCCTCCGGCGTATCGGCGAATTTCACACCGCCGGCCTTCCCTCGTCCGCCCGCCCAGATCTGAACCTTGATAACCACGGGCTTCCCGAGCTTCTCCGCAATTTTCCGCGCCTCCTTAGGCGTTCCAGCGACATCTCCCTGAGGAATCGGCATTCCGGCAATCTTGAACAACGCCTTACCTTCATGTTCCTGCAAGCGAGCCATACCTGCCTCCTGAAACCTTCTATGGGTTCAAGACCCGATCCGATTTCTCGAATTTCATCTTAGGTTTTCTGCCTGACCAGTCTCCCGGTCTCCGTTCCGCCGCAGCGGTCCTGTGAAATGGATAACAGGGCGTAATTTTATATCAAATGGTCCGCTTGCTGTCAACACGGAAAAACACACGGAAGAACGTTTTATGAACAGCAATAGTGATGCCAATATGATCCTTTCACGTGCCCGCGCCTTTTGCTTGGAGATTTCATAGCAATTAATATAATGATATCTGATTATTGAGCCACTGATAATCTTAAATAATTCGGGATCCCGCTGGTAACGGATTGAAGATTCCTGTCAACAGGACGGGAAGAAACCGTGCTGTTATCGCACGGCTTCAATGGGAGAATTCCGTGAAGTTCAACATCCGAGAGCAGCAGATAAGATTGTGCGTCCGTTGCACGGTACGTGCTCATTCAGCACGTTTCATCGTCCGACCATTATTGAATATAATTATCTATTTTCCTTTTTTCCCGGATAAGCTTGTAACGAGAGATCCCCAAACGTTTCGCCGCCTCGGTCTTGTTTCCCCGGGTCATCTCCAGGATATTCTCAATGATCTTCCGTTTGCTGTCGTTGGCGATCCTCTCCGTAACCCGGGTAAAATCAATCCCCTCGGAAGAGAGCTGCGGCAGGATGTTGTCGATCCGGATGCGGAGTTTATCCTGATCGACCGTCGCCTTCATCTCCACCGGCAGGCTTTCGGCGGTGATCAGGGTCCCGTCATTGTGGAGGATCATGATCCGTTCGATGATGTTCTTCAGCTCGCGGACATTGCCCGGCCAGGGGTAGGCAAGCAGAATGCGCTCCGTATCCGCTGTGAATCCCTGAACATTCTTTTTGAATTTCCGATTGAACTCTTCCACATAGTAATGGGCGAGGAGCAAAAGATCGTCGGTCCGCTCCCGGAGGGGCGGGATCAAAATCGGAACGACGCTAATCCGGTAAAAAAGATCTTCGCGGAATTCGCCTTCCGCCACCATCCGGTTCAGATCCCGGTTGGTGGTAAAGATGAAACGGACGTCGATGGGGATATTGTCGTTGCCGCCCAGACGGCGGATGTGACCGTCTTCCAGCATCCGCAGAAATTTGGCCTGGAGATGAATGCCCATGTCTCCGATTTCGTCCAAAAGGATCGTACCGCCTCTGGCATGCTCGAGCAGTCCGAGCTTTCTCTTTCTTGCATCGGTAAATGCGCCCGCCTCATAGCCGAAGAGTTCACTTTCTAAAAGCGTGCCGGGAATCGCGGCACAGTTGACGTCAACAAAAGGTTTCGCGTTTCGGTCGCTCTGCCGGTGGATCGCCCGGGCGATCAGCTCCTTCCCGGTGCCGCTTTCTCCCTGAATCAGAATGTTGGTGTTGTGTCCCGCCACTTCCTCGATCACATGAAATAGACTGAGCATCTTCTTCGATTTGCCGAGAATGTTGTGAAATCCGAGGAGGATATCCTCACGCTCCTTGAGCTTCTCTACCTCCGTCTTGAGGGATTTCGCCTCCAGTGAAAGCGCAGAGTGCATGATGGCATTGTCATACGATGTAGAGGCATTCTTGACCAAAATATCCAGAACATGGATCAGATCCTGGGAATAGCCTCCCTCCAGCTTCGCCAGATAAAGGGCGCCCTTGAACTTGTCCTTGACCTTCAGGGGAAGGGCGATCTCCGACAGGTAACCCGGGAAGACGGGTTCCATGGATGAGGCTGCGTCAGATCTCTGCCTGGTTATAACGGTATTTGTGTTCAGGGCCTCCCGGATGATGGTCGGGCCGATCCGCTCTTCGCAAGCCCGGTGGTCATCGATACAAACCTTTTCCCCGTCGTTCAAGAGACAGCGGTTCTTTTTGATATCCAGGAAATAAACGAGGACCTTCTCCGACCGTGCGATCCGGAGGGCGCTCTTGACAAGGATCTCCAGGATATTGTTGGCCAGGACATAGCTTGCGTTCATCTCGGAGACGGCATCCTGGAGGTTCATGAGCTGCCGGATTTTCTCGGCGTTGGCCTCGAAAAGCCGCATGTTGTAGATGATAACGCTCAGGGTGTTGGCATAGGTGACGAAGAGGTTGATCTCCTCCGGAAAGAATTGGGTCTCCTCCTTGAACCAGGCGGCGATGATTCCGATCACCTCTTCCCCGATCTTCAGCGGAGCGCAAAAGTAGGAACCCCGGTCATAGATCTTCGTCAACCTGCGGTCCGTTTCCGTGATCCGGGGATCGGTCGCGGTCACCTCCACGGCGATCGGCTGGCCGGATTTGGCGACCTTGGTCACGATACAATCATGCCGATTAATGTTGAGTGCCATGGCAAAGACCTGCTGTGCCTCTTCGGGGCTGTAATTTTTGACCACCTTGGCCTCAAGATTCTGTTTCGAGGCATCGAACAGGCGGATGATCCCCCGGTCAAAGCCGATGCCGTCCACCACCTCGTCGAGGATTTTCACCAGCATTTCATTTACGTTGGAGGGCGCGGTCAAAAAAGAACTCAGGCGGAAGATGCTCTGCAGCAGTTTATCCTTATCCAACATCAGAATGGAGGATACCCGCGAACCGTCATCCGTGATTTGTGATGATTGGGACATCAATAATAAATCCCTTCTCCTGGTCTTGCGGACGGCGACATGATGCCGCATCGTGTCCCCGTCATTATATCATGATTCGCGGAGAATGATACTGAGGGCCGTCGTCAGCTTGATCGTATCATCATCGGCTTTTCTCAGCCGGGCGCTGACGATTCTGGCCAGATTAAAGAAGATACGGTAACCCAGTTCGTGATCCGCTTCGGCCAGGCTGAGGAAATCATCTCTTTTTATTTCATAAAATCTGCATTTTGTAACGGTTTTAATCGTTGCCGTCCGCTTCATTCTTTCCAGAAGGGCAATCTCGCCGAAGACGGCATGAATCGAGGCATCAAGCCGGGTAAAGACCTTGTTCTTTTCGTCCACTTCTTCATCGGGATCCCCCATGACGAGGCTTTTGACCACCTCAACGGTCCCCTCCAGGATGATGTACATCGTATCCCCTTCCTCCCCTTCCCGCATAATAACTTCGTCCTCGGAAAAGGTTAGTTTTCTCGAGATACTCAGAATTTTCCCGATCTGCTCCCCGGTCAGATCCCTGAACAACTCCGTCTCGCGGAGGAGGGCTGTCTCCTGTTCCATCTTCCGTCTCCTGACGGGGACATGATGCCGCATCGTGTCCCCGTGACGCAATTACTGTGGCGTCGCTTTGGACAACACCACGGCATAATCATCCGGACCGATCGTATAATCATCCGGGGGGTTCACGATAATCCGCGCTTCATCCTTTTCGGCGAAAAAATCTTTCTTGGACTCCCGGATCTTTTCCCGAATGAAAGTATCGATCACGGAGGTGTTGTCGGAAAGGACATCCTCCAACTTCATCGCCTTCTTCTCCTTCAGGAATCCGATCAGAATGGCATGCTGCTTCTCCCGGTAATAACGGGAGAGGTCCCGGAA
>JAPLJW010000076.1 GCA_026388365.1 Deltaproteobacteria bacterium
CCGCAGGCATCACGCAAAACACCCCCTTGATCACCTGGCCGGCCACGTATCGTTCCTTGTCCATTTTGCTCTTCAGGAGCTCTTCCAGGATGAAGGCGTTGGTCGAACCCCGCCCGACGACCAGATACCCGTTGTCTTTCGCATGCTGCACCTCGGGCATCGCCGCGACGGCCTTGCCCAGCAGCCTTTTGGATTCCGAAGATGTCAACGTAAACAATGCCTGCATGACTGGGGACCTCCCTGCTTTTGATTTTCGCTCGTTTTTATACACCTTCGCGGAGGCTGTCAATATCTTTCGTGCCGCATCTCCTTGGATCTCCAGCTGGAGGAGAAGGCCGTCCCGATGCCTTTAGCAGCCTGTCAGCGGGGGCGGTTTGTCAGATAAACGCCGCCGACAACCAATGCCGCTCCGGCCAGCAGGGAAAAGTTGACGGCCTCGTCCAGGATCAGCCATCCCAGGAAGACGCCGCTGACCGGGACGAGGTTGATGAAGACGGATGCCCGCGAGAGGCCGATCACCTGGATGCCCTGATAGTACCAGAAAAAGCCGAGGACCGTCCCGAAAAAGGCGAGATAGAGGATTCCCGTCCAGTCCGTCAGGCTGAAACCGCCGGCGAGTTCCGCGATGTTTTCGAGAAGGGCCGGGGGAAGCAGGGCGGCCGCGCCGATCAGGCAGGAGCAGGTGACCGCCGCGAGCGGCGTGAAATCCTTCATGATCGCCTTCCCGATCAGGGAGTAGGCGACCCAGCTCGCGACGCAGCCGGTGACGTACAATTCTCCCCAGCCCACGCCGCCCGTGAAAAGCGCAAGGGGGTTCCCCCGGGAGATGACGAGGGTGGCGCCGCCGAGACAGAGGATGATCCCTGCAACCTTGCCCGAATGCAGTTTTTCCCGAAACAGGATGGCGGACAGCAGGGAGATGAAGACCGGATTGGTGGCCACGATGAGCGAGGCCCTGCCGGCGGTGATGGTTTTCATGCCGAGGAAGAAGAAAACGTTGTAGGCAAAGACACCAGTCATCCCGAGGAGGATGGCCGGAATGACCTGATGCCGCCGCAGACGGGGGAGCCGTCCTTCCTTCCACAGGATCAAGGCGATCAGAAATAGGGATGCCGTGAAAAACCGCAGGAACGATGCGGAGAAGGGACCCATATCCTGGGCAACGACCCGGGCCGCCACGAAAGTGCCGCCCCAGAAGATTGCGGTCAGGACGAGCTTAAAGTAGATGACCATGAATGTTCCTGCATCGTAAAAAAGCCGGCCTCTCCGGGGGAGACGGCCGGCGCTCATTGGATGAAACTCTTAATGAAATGGAGCCCGTCCTGTCAAGGAAAAAAACACGGCGCCGAAGCTTGCACTGCCGTTAAATCGGTTGCGTATCGTTGGCGGAAGCCGCCGTAATCCTGCTCCCTGTCATAAGAATCATCCTTAAAATCACGATACGTGAAAAAACTTGATTTGATCATTATATTGGCCTATATTTAGATCATTGAATAGAGCAAAATAAGGAGCCGCCATATGAAAACCATTTCAATTTCAAATGATATTGTTCCCATTGCAGAATTTAAAGCCGGCATCTCTAAATGGTTTAAGAGTATTCAAAAAGCCGGTCATCCGCTGATTATCACACAGAACGGAAAACCCGCTGGAGTTCTTCTCTCTCCCAGTGACTACGATGGACTGGTTTATAAAAAAGCTTTTCTTGATTCCGTCGGCAGAGGGGTATCGGATGTTGAAAGCGGAAATGTTTACAGTACTAAAGAACTCAAAGCTGCATTGAGCGAGAGAAGACGCATGTGATAAAAATCAAATGGACCAATGAAGCACTGGAACGATTGTTCGAGATTGAGGATTATATATCGCAGGACAGTCCCGAACGAGCCGGGAGATTTGTCGACCAGATCATCGAACACGCAGAATCCTTGTCTGACAAACCTCTCAGAGGAAGAACGGTTCCCGAAATCGCCAACACGGAGATAAGAGAGCTGATTTTTAGAACATATCGAATCGTCTACAGAATAAATGGGAATAATCTTGATATCCTGACTGTTTTCGAGGGACATCGATTGTTGCGAATGGATGAAATAGAAGTGTAGCGGGAGAATGAAAATGAATAATCTTTCCCGGTGGGGCGGATGGCCGGTCCTGAAGGACGTCGGCCGGAACCTGGTCCTGCTGTGCGCGGGAAGCGCGCTGACCGCCGTGGGGCTCAACGGGCTGCTGATTCCCCACCGTTTCGTCAGCGGCGGGGTGACGGGGCTTGCGCTCGTTCTCCATTATCTCGTACCGGCCCTTTCCGTTGCCCTGATCTACGCCGTCGCGAATGTGCCGCTTTTTCTGGCCGGCTGGTTTTTTGTCAGCCGCCGCTTCTTTCTCTACAGCATCGCCGGGACGATCATCTTTTCCGGCGCCGTCGCCTGGGTGGATCTCGGCGCCATTCCGGTTCAGGACCAGCTTCTGGCCGCCATCCTGGCAGGCATCATCCTGGGAACAGGGTCGGGAATCATTCTAAAGTCGCTGGGGTCGGCGGGGGGGACGGACATCCTGTCGGTGATCCTCCTCGAGCGCTTCTCCATTCGTCTGGGGACGACCGGGCTTGCCTTCAACATCCTGGTCCTGGCGGCCGCGGCCCTGCTCTTCTCCGTCGAGGATGCCCTCTATACGCTCATCTACCTCTACGTCTCCGCGCAGATTGTGGATCTCGTGGTCACGGGCCTGAGCCAGCGGAAGGCGATCTTCATCATCTCGCCCCGGTGGCAGGAGATCTCCCGGGGGATCCTCGACGAGATCCACCGGGGGGTGACGATCCTCCGCGGCCAGGGCGGGTATTCGCAGCGGGAACAGCAGATCCTCTACACGGTCGTGAATTTCCGGGAGCTGGCCTCCCTGAAGCAGATCGTCCGCCGAAACGATCCGGACGCCTTCGTCGTCGTCACCGACACCACGGAGGTGATGGGGCACCGCATCGGCAATCAGCCCCACTGGTGACCCTTTATCATGGACCGAAAGCGAACCCCGACAGTCAGGCTCCTTGCGGCGCTCGCGATCGCGGCGCTGGTTTGCCTGCATCCGGGCCTTGGCCGTGCAGAGGCCGGGCCGTCGCCCGCGGGGCGGAAACCGATTGCGCTTCCGGTCTATGGTTATCGGGTGGTCAACGTGTATCCCCACGACCGGCAGGCATTTACACAGGGGCTCATCTGGTGCGGCGGATTTCTTTACGAAAGCACCGGACTGAACGGCGGCTCAAGCCTGCGGAAGGTCCGCCTGGAGACCGGCCAGGTGGTCCAAAAGCATTCGCTGGACCGGCAATATTTCGGCGAAGGGATCACAGAGTGGGGCGGCAGGCTGCTGCAATTGACGTGGAAATCGAACCTGGGATTCATCTACGACCGTTCAAACCTGAAGGTGCGGGGAACCTTCCGCTATCCGGGCGAAGGCTGGGGGTTGACCCACGATCGGGACCGCCTGATTCTGAGCGACGGCACCGCAGCCCTGCGGTTTCTCGACCCCCGGACCCTCGAGGAAACGGGGCGCCTGAACGTACGGAACGGTAACGTACCGCTGGCGGACCTCAATGAGTTAGAGTTTGTTCGGGGCGAGATTTTCGCCAATATCTTCCGGACGGATTGGATCGCGAGGATATCTCCCCAAACCGGCGCGGTGACCGGCTGGATCGATCTTCGCGGGTTGCTCCCGGAGGTTGATGGACGGGTTCCCGCGGATGTGCTCAACGGTATCGCCTACGACACCGGCGGGAAGCGGCTGTTCGTGACGGGGAAGCTATGGCCGAAACTCTTCGAGATCGAGCTTTTCCGCCGCGAGTAGGAGATCGCGGACGATGCGCCGGAAATCCGCACGGCCGTTTCCAGACGGGCGGATTTCCGGTTTGTCGGTTCAGGCGGCTACGGCTTTTTGAGCGCCTCCCGGATCTGGCGGTCCGTCTCCGGCCCTTCGAGGGCCTTTTCCATGCCTTCGGAAAGAACGCCGTTGATCTGGCTTTCCAATTTCTCCTCCGAGAAGATGACGTGGTCCAGGGTGGAGCTGCTCTCCGAGGTGACCTGGTAGAAGATCCTTCCCTTTTGGACGTCCGCGAAGACCAGCGTAACCCGCGTCTTGGCGCTGTATCGTTTCCTCGGGAACGTATCGAGACAGGTCACGTCGAGCTCCTCAATGGCGCCGCCGACGAGGATCGTTCCCCAATCCTGCCGGATCGTGTTTTCCTGAAGATCCCAGGCCACTTTCTCCAGGGAAACGCCGTATCCGGATTGAATCAGAAGCTCGCGCAGGGCCGAAGCCACGGCGTCAGCCGCCTTGGCGTATTTCGGCAGGATCGGGATGGAGGAGCCGTCCGATTTGACGACCCGGCCGATCAGAAGCGTGTCCTCCATTTTCCGGCGGTCGATGAAGGAGGCCACGGTCAGGCTGAATATCCGGCCGTCGGTCACGGCGGGTGTGATCGCCTTCGTCGGTTGATACCGCATGTTCACATTGTAGAGCTTGGGCGCGCAACCCACGGCTGAAACCAGCAGCAAAAGGCAGACAAGCATTCCGGCGTGCCGCAGCGCGGCGACTTTTCCGTTTTTCCCGGATGCGGCCGCTGTGGCCGCAACGCTGTCAGCAATCATGACAACCACCTCATTTCACCTTTCCCCCCTTCTTTTCCAGGGTCAGCAGGATCTCTCCCGTCTTCTTGAGCTCATCGCCGTAGCCTCCCCAATTCCCCTGGCGGAGGAATTCCTGCGCCTTCCGGAAATGGCCGAGGGCCTCGAGGGCCGTCTGCCGGTCGCTGAGTTCCGCGCCCGCCGTGGGCTTCTTCGCCTCCGCCTGAAGCTCCCGGTCCTTCATCGGCCCCCCGCCGAAGATCTTCCGGAGGGAGAGGTCGAGCGTTTCCTCCATGGCGATGTTGTTCCCGTAGGCCACGATCACCCTTTTGAGCTCGGGAAGCTGGCCGTTTGAGGCCGCCAGGTAGAGGGATTCGACGTAGAGGATCGACTTCTCGATCGGGATCGCGAGCAGGCTCCCCCGGATCACGTTCGAACCATGCTGCTGCCAGAGCGACAATTGCTGGGAGATCACCGTATCCTGGTCGATCCGCGCCTCGATCTGCCGTGGTCCGTAGACCAGCTTCTGCTTGGGGAATTTGTAGACGATCACCTTTCCGTAATGGGGGGCGTCGCAGCGGGCGGCCATCCATGCGGACATGTTGTCCTTCATGCTGGGCGTGAAGGGGGAAAGCAGGATGAACTCCTCCTTCTCCGCCCCGGGAAGCTTCATGATCGTGTAGTAGGGGTCCATGGCCTGCTGGCCGCCGGCGACCTGCTTCCCCGGGATGGACCACAGGTCTTCCTTGTTGTAAAAGACCTGCGGATCCTGCATGTGGTACGCCCGGTACATCCGCGCCTGGATCGCCAGCAACCCCGGAGGATAGCGGACGTGGCTCCGGAGCGCCTCCGGCATCTCGCCCATCGGCTTGAAGACGCCCGGAAAGATCCGGCTGTAGGTCTGCATGATGGGATCGGTCGGATCGCTGACGTAGAACTGGACCGTTCCGTCATAGGCATCTACCACCGCCTTCAAGGTGTTGCGGATGTAGTTGCCCGTCTGCGGGGTCGGCTCCGAATA
>JAPLJW010000222.1 GCA_026388365.1 Deltaproteobacteria bacterium
ATAAAAAATAGCGCCGGTGGTGTGCTTCCTTTTTCGGTAGGTGGGATGCGCAGGCCGGCTCGTAGGGTTCACAACAAAAAGGCCAATTGAAACTTCGCGGTTTCCATCGGCCTTTTTGTTGACTTCGCGGGCGGCAATCTAATGGACCAGCTCCCGGATCGTGCGCAGACCTTTCTCGATCTCATCGAGGAGCCCATCCCGCCGGTCCCGTCCGGCGACCGCCACCTCGTCCCGCATCTTATGGAGCTGTTTCCTGGCCCCGTTGATGGTGAAGTTCTCCTCGTAGAGAAGTTTCCGGATCATCAGCAATTCCTCGACATCCTTATGCCGGTATAGCCGCTGATCGGATCGGGTGCGAATCGGTCGGATCGTTTTGAACTCGGACTCCCAGTAGCGGATCACGTAGGGCTCAACACCCAACAACCGGCTGACCTCGCCGATGCGGAAATAGGACTTATCGGGAATCGACACCTTCATCATCCAATCCCAATATCACGCGTGACGTCCCGGGTTCCCGGCATCGGGTTCGCCGCATTCGGAATGCAGAACGGTCCGGATTAGTCGTTGAGCGCCTTGCGAAGAACCTGGCTGGACTTGAACGTCAGCACCCTTCGCGCCGAGATGGCAATCTCGTCACCGGTCTGCGGGTTCCTGCCACGCCGGGATTTTTTCTCCTTGACGACAAAATTTCCAAAACCGGAAATCTTGATCTTCTCACCCGCCGTCAGGTTGTCCTTGATGATATCGAATACGGACTCAACGATCCTTGCCGAATCCTTCTTCGAAATCCGCGGTTCCAGCTTCTCGTACACATCCTGAATGATATCGATCTTTGTCATTTTCTGCCTCCTCCGATGGTTACAGCTTGGTCTGTTCTTATCTGATGGATGCCCCTGTCGAATGAACGATCTTCTGCACAATCCTCGCGTGGACCTCATTCACCTCGTCATCCGTCAAGGTTCGGTCCGCACCGCGATATGAAAACCGCAATCCCAGACTCTTCATCCCCGCAGGGATATTTTCGTTTTCATATACATCAAAAATTTGAACTTTTTCAAGTAATTCTTCAAGGGAATCTGTCGCCGACCGAAGCGTCTCTGCTGCCGCCACCTCTCGGCGGACCAGAAAGGCCACGTCCCGCGAGCTCGATGGAAACCGGGGAATGTTGCGGAAGGCCGCCTTCGCGGAATAATTTGCCGCAAGGAGATCCATATCCAGTTCGCACACCATAACCGCTCCGGTCAGATCCATACGGGCCAGGACATCCGGATGCACCTCTCCCAGAAAACCGATCTGCGCCTCCCCGCCAAACACACCACAGGATTTGCCCGGATGAAGGAAAGGCTCCCGGACGCCTTCCCGGAACCGGATGAAGGAAAGGCTCCCGGACGCCTTCCCAGAACGAGGGAGCGGCAATCCGGAGGGTATCCAGGATATTTTCGACACAACCCTTCAGATCATAAAAATCCGCCTGCAGATCCTGGAAATGCCATCGGTCTTCATATCGTCGACCGGTGATGAGAAAAGCCGCGCGGTTGTGTTCCCGGGGCTGTTTCCCCTCCCCCTGCCGGATGAACGTTCGGCCCGTTTCAAAGATCTTCAGATCGAAGCAGCCGACATCGGCGTTTCTCCGGACATTGGACAGAAGGCTTTGGACCAGGGTGGTCCGCATCACCGCCTGCTCTTCCGTCAGGGGATTCCGGATCCGGACATGCAGGCGCCGCTCATCCGTTTCGGGCAGGCCGAGTTGATCGACGGCATCCGGAGAG
>JAPLJW010000088.1 GCA_026388365.1 Deltaproteobacteria bacterium
CGAATTTTTCCACTTTTCCCTCATCCAACTGCAACTTAAAGTCAGGCGTCAGCCGGATGTTCCCGCCCTCCATTCCCAGGGCCTTGACCAGGACCGATTCCGTCTGCTTCAGGAATCCGTTCATTTCGCCGGCCAGCGTCCCGGTTTTGCCGGCCACCAGCGCTTCCTGGTAGCAGTTGATCTCCCCGGCGGCGCCATTTCCCAAAATCACGCCAAACCCATACTGTCTGGATTTTTCGATGCATTCAACAAGAGACCGGGCGGAGGCGACCTTCATCAGTTTGAATTTCACGAATTGCGCGCATTTCAGTTGACGGGCCTTATCGACCGATTCCATGTCATAGATGGATTCATCCAGCCCCAGCGGGATCGGGGAAATCTTCGCCAGTTCCGCCATGGCCGTCCAGTCCTTTTCCTTGAAGGGCTGTTCGAGGAATTGAAGATTCCCGGGGTCCACACCCTTCACAAACCGGGCGGCCTGCGGGTAGGTGTACCCCTGATTGGCATCTGCGCGCAGCTGCGCCTTTCCCTGGAGGGCTTCCTGCGCCATCCGCACCCGGCCGATGTCCTGTTCCACATCGAAGCCCACCTTGACCTTGACGGTTTGATAGCCATCGGCAATAAACCCGTCGATTTCCCTAATGATTCCCTCCCGGCTGTTTTCCTGGAGGATCCCCACAATAGGGGACAGAACGGGTTGTAACGGCGGTGCGAGGGCAAAGTCGCCCGATAAGGTTTCCAGGGCTGCCAGAAAAGGGGTCGTTGCACAGGGCGCCTTTTTCACAAAGCCGGCCATGGACCGTTTCGCCGCGGAGAGGTCTTTGCCGACGATGTCCCTGCCTTTTTCTCGGGCGAATTGCCAGACTTGGTCAGGCGTTTCCCAGAAATAGCCCTCCACACCGGCCATGGCCTCGCCCAGACCCTCGCGGCCGGCGGATTGCAGGGCCACGAGGGTGCAGTCAAAATACCTCATCACGGCCGATGCAATTTTATAGGGCTGTTTCAGCGGGATCTGCAGACGATAGAGTTTCACTTTTTCGATGACCATAGAAGTCTCTCCTTCAGTATCCCAGCTCTTCACCGATGATATATACGCTCAACTGATCGAGGCCATAGGGTTTCCGCTCGATGATGGTTGTGACGCGGCAGAGGCGGCCCGGGCATTCGCAGTCCCGGCAGACGAGGTCCTGCGCACAGGGGGTGGAATCCTTGCGCCGCTGACAGTTTTTCGGGGCGGCGATTTTCTTCAGCCGGGCCAGACCGGCCTCAAGATTCAGGACAATCTTGTTGATTCCCGCCACGACGATCACATGGGAGGGGCCGAATATCATGGAGGTCACGCGATTGCCGCTGGCATCGACATTGACCAGTTTCCCGTCCAGGGTCAAGGCATTGGTGCTGGTGAGGAAATAGTCCGACTGCTGCTGGAGTCTGCCCATCGCGGTCCGCGCCTGCCTGGTCTTTTCCTGCCAGTGGTCGTAGATCTTCTGACCCCTCTTGATCAGGGCTTCCGGGATGCCCATCTCCCGGACGGTGATCGAGCCGCCGACCCCGACCGTCGCCTCCCGGGGGATCTGCCGCAGAATTTCCTCTGCCGCTTCGCGGGCGGTGGGGTAATAAAAGGCACCCATGCCGTTTTTTTTCAGTCGCTCCAACGTGATCTCAATGTAATCCGCAGGAAGATTCTCCATGATTCAAAAAACGCCTCCATGACCCTCTTCATAACCGCAGGCCTCGAGCATCTGGCTGACCTCGGTCACATCCTGGATCGCTGCCTCAAAATCGATGGGTCTGCCTTCCTTTTTCTCCCGCTCCCGGATCTTCTGGCGGTGGTAATCCAGGACCTCGTTGTCCAGAGGCAGGCCGGCATGGTGGAGATAACGCACGGCCCGCGAGGCGTCCAGAATGGGAATGACCTTCCCGGCGACATGGCGGTTGGGCGCCCAGGGAATGTCCAGGACGCCGGCCTGCAGGCTGCGGAGGGCGCCCACGACGGGATCGCCTTCGCCCATCTCCAGGGTCTTATCCAGGATGGCGCAGGCTTCCTTCAGAATGATCCGCTTTTCCTCCAGGACTTCCG
>JAPLJW010000053.1 GCA_026388365.1 Deltaproteobacteria bacterium
ACAGCCGTGCCACCGTCATCTTCTGCGGGGGGAGCCTCGTGCCAAAGGGTGGCCAGAACCTTCTCGAGGCCGCCGCCTTGGGAAAGGTCGTTTTCCACGGGCCGTTTATGGATGACTTCCGCGATGAGCGGGCCCTTCTCGAAGAGGCGGGCGCCGGGATCACCATTCTGAACGGAGAGGAGCTCTACGCGGGCATCCGGAGGCTCCTCGATGATCCGGATCTCCTGCGCAGGAAAGGCGAAGCCGGGCGCCGGGCGGTGGCAGCGAACCGGGGCGCCGCGGTGCGTTACGCGGACCTGATCGCCGACGTGCTGCGCCGCGCGTGATCAGGCTTCCGCCCGTCTCAGGTATTCATTCCACTTGCCGTCAACCCACCGCTGGAGCTGGCCCAACTGCTCCATGCTCATCTTCTTGAACCTTCCCTGTCTCTCCACGTAGTGGATCACCGGGGCGCGGGTTCCCTTTTCTGCTATCGTTTTGCTACGGCCGGTGAAGCGGAACTTCCCGTTTTCGATCTCATAGAGAACGACGATTCCCGTCTCCACGGCGAGGCGGCCGATCTTGACCGTGTCCTTGGGAGGAAAGACCCATCCGGGGGGACAGGGGGTTGCGATCTGGACATAGCGGGTTCCCTTGATTCGCTTGGCCTTCACGAATTTGTCGTAGAGGTCGATGGGGAAGGCGGGGGAACAGGTGGCCAGGTAAGGGATGTCGTGCCCCTCCATGATCTTCATCATGTCCTTCTTGTTCTGCTGTTTGGTGAGGACGGGCGTCGTCGTGGTCAGCGCCCCCATCGGGGTGGCGCTGGAACGCTGGGTCCCCGTGTTCATATAGCCCTCGTTGTCGTAGCAGACGAAGATGAAGTCCGTCCCTCGCTCGGCGGCGCCGGAGAGCGCCTGGATCCCGATGTCAAAAGTTCCCCCGTCGCCGGCGATGGCGACGACCGTGATGTCGCTCCGGTTCATGGCCGCAAGTCCCGCCACGAGGCCCGAGGCCGAGGCCGCGGTGCTGGCGAAAGTGCAGTTCAGGCAGGGGATGCCGACCGACGTGATGGGGTAGAGGCCGTGGAGGACCGTCAGGCAGCTCGCCGGGAGGGTCAGGATCGTGTTTTCCCGGAGCGCCTTGAGGACATAGCGATAGGCGATGGAGAGGCCGCAGCCCTGGCAGGCCCGGTTCCCCGGCAGGATGTATTCTTCGGCGTTTACTTTAAATAGTTTTTCCGGCATATTTTATAGCTCCGTCACGCAGTTCAGCCACGTCTGCTGCTCCCTTTTCCCCGCAGCGATGGCGGCGAGGGAGAAACGGGCGGCCTCGGCCAGCTCGGCGGCCTTGACATCCCGGCCGCCGAGACCGGCGATGTAATTATGGACCGGCGTCTGGATGCCGGTGCCGTAGAGGGCGGCCTTGATATCAGCGCACAGTGCCCCTTCGTAACCGTAACTGATGTTCTTTTCGAAGATGACAATCGCCGGGATGTTCCGGAAGGCCTCGCGGACCTCCTCCCGGGGGAAGGGCCGGTAAACCCGGATCCCGATGACGCCCGCACGGATGCCGCCTTCGCGGAGCAGGTCGACCGCCATCGTGGCCTCGGTGGCGATCGATCCCATTCCGGCGAGCAGGAGCTCGGCGTCGTCCGTCTTGTAAGTCCAGAGCATCCCGCCGTGGTCGCGGCCGAAGAGCTCGGCATAGTCGCGGCACGTCTTGACGATGACATCCCGCGACCCCTCCAGGGCGTGCTGCAGCTTCCAGCGCATGTCCATGTAACCGTCCCGGAGGACCCCTTCCGCATCCCGCCGTTGCCACGGAAAGATGACCGGGTTGATGTTCCGGGGGTCTTCCGGAGAGAGGATCGTGTGGGGTTTGTAGGGGGGGAGGAACCGGCAGACCGCCTCGGCGTCGGGGATCTCGACGGGCATCATCGTGTGGGAGAGGACGAAGCCGTCGTAGCAGACCATGACGGGGCAGTAAACCTGCTCGGCGATCCGATAGGCCTGGATGACGGTGTCGATAATCTCCTGGTTGTCCCGGCAGTAGATCTGGATCCAGCCCGTGTCGCGCTGGGCGATGGAATCCTGTTGGTCGTTGAAGATGGACCAGGGGGCGCCGACGCCGCGGTTCACACAGCAAAGGACGATGGGGAGCCGGGAGCCCGCCGCCCAATGGAGCTGTTCGTGCATGTACAGCAGACCGTGGGAAGAGGTCGAGGTGAAGACCCGGGCGCCGACGGTGGAGGCGGAGATGCAGACGGTCATGACCGAATGTTCGCTCTCCACCCGGACGTATTCCGCCTTGAGTTCGCCCCGCTCAACCCAGTTCGCGATCGTTTCGGTCACCGAGGTCGAGGGGGTGATCGGGTAGGCGGAGACGACCTGGACCTTGCAGAGCTTCGCCCCCCAGGCCGCGGCCGAGTTTCCGGTCATGATCTGGACGTTGCTCATTTTTTCGCCTCCTCGTGCATCACCATCGTGATCGCCCTCGCAGGGCATTCCTCGGCGCAGATGCCGCACCCTTTGCAGTAATCGAGATCGATCTTGATCGGGATGCCGGCTTTGACGATCCCTTCCGGGCAGTAGAGCCAGCAGAGGTAGCAGGCCGGCCGGTTCTTGACCGAGGCGATGCACTTCGCGTGGTCGATGACCGGCGTGGCGTCCCGCCAGTCGCCGGTCTTTCCCGCCTCGCCGATGGCCGGTTTGCACATGGCGGAGATGTTGTCGTCTTTGATTTCCATTACGGGCCTTCCTATTCTATTTTCCTGATGCTTGTTTCCTCGTAGGCCGCCCGGAGCGCCGCGATGTTCGTGGCCGCCGCCCCGCCGGAGAGCTTCCACTTCAACCCCTTCTCCAGGTGGTCGAGGGAGACGAGTCCCGAAGCCTTCGACAGGACCCCCAGCATCGGGGTGTTGACCATCGGCGCCCCCTCCTTGAGGAGGTGGAAACGGATGGCGACCGCGGCCGCATCGAGTGTGGCGATGCTGAAGCAGCCCTGGATCTCCACCTCATCCGCCTTTTGCTGCGTGTTGATCAGGAGCAACCCCTTCGGTTTCAGGGATCCCAGGATATCGACGATGCCGAACAGCGAAGGATCGAGCACGACGGCGATGTCGGCCTTCTCGATCTGGGAAAAGGTCCGGATCGACTCGTCGGAGATCCGGGTCGAGGCCGTCAGCGGCGCCCCTCGCCTCTCCGGGCCGAAGGTGGGGGCCGAGGTGACCCCTTTGAATCCCTGGAGATAGGCCGATTCGGCCAGAATTTGCGCGGCGATGACGACGCCCTGTCCGCCGCGGCCGTGCCATATCACTTCATGCATATCGATCCTCTCAAGTCAATACGCCCGGAAACAAAAAGGCCATGGATTTGAACCCATGGCCTTTAGGATACGCTGATTTTCCGGGATTACGGTCTCCTGAAAGCGACGGGCGATGGGCTTAGACCCATCCCGAGAAGAGAGAGGCACAACAGGAGGCCCCGGTGAAGCCGGTCGCGGTTCATATACACCCTTCTCAACATCGCGTTCATTTTCATAAAAACCCCGGTTACGAAACCGGCTGGACCATAGAACAAAATCCGGACGATGTCAATCATGAATTTTCGACGGGAACGATTTGCGGGGAGGTCTCCGCCGGGGAGGGGTGGCGGGCTTCCCTGCCGTTGACGGCGGCATGGAGATCTGGTACAAAGATGCCGTCATTGCAATGAAATCAACGGTTCGGGAGGACGAGATGGATCTGGGATTGAAGGGGAAGGTGGCGCTGGTTGCCGGCGGGAGCATGGGACTGGGGAGGGCGGCGGCCCTGGAACTGTCGCGGGAGGGGGCGAAGGTTGCGATCGGCGCCCTCGACGACCCCAACCTGAAGGAGGCGGCCGAACGGATCCGGCGGGAAACAGGGGGCGATGTGCTGGCCCTCCCCGCCGACGTGAGCGATGCGGAGCAGGCGAAGGCCTTTGTCCGCAAGGCGATCGCTCATTACGGGACGGCGGACATCCTCGTGAACAATGCAGGCGGTCCCCCGGCGGCCGATTTTCTCGAGATTGACGAAACGCTCTGGGAGCAGGGATTCCGCCTCAATCTCCTCTCGACGATCCTGATGACCCGGGAGGTGGTTCCGGTCCTGAAGGCGAAGCGCTGGGGGCGGATCATCAACATGACCTCGATTTCCGTCAAGCAGCCGATCGACGGCCTGATCCTCTCCAACACCGTCCGCTCCGGCGTCATCGGGCTGGCCAAGAGCCTCTCCAATGAGCTCGCCCCGTTCAACATCACCGTGAACAGCGTCTGTCCCGGCTACACCCTGACGGACCGCGTCCGGAGCCTAGCGAAGGTTACGGCGGAAAAGGAGGGGACGACGCCGGAGATGGTGATCGGCCGCTGGGAGGCGTCCATTCCGATGAAGCGCCTCGGGACGCCGGAGGAGTTCGCCGCCCTCGTCGCGTTTCTCGCTTCCGACCGGAGCGGCTACATCACCGGCGCCGCGATCCAGATCGACGGCGGCTGGTACAAGGGGGTCATGTAATAAAGCGGTACTTCAAGAGCGTCCAGAGGGCGGATAAACCGTGCCTCCAGGAGATCTTTTTCCCTTCCGCATAGCTTCTGCCGTAGTAGGAGATGGGGATTTCATAGACGCGCCACTGTTTGTTCTTGCAGATCTTGGCCGTCAGTTCCGGCTCCACGGAAAAATCGTCGGATTCGATCCGGATGGTTTCGAGGACCTCCCGGCGGAACATCTTGTAGCAGGTTTCCATGTCGGAGAGGGTTGTGTTGTAGAGAAGGTCGGTCAGGAAGGTCAGGAACCCGTTTCCCATCCGGTGCCAGAAAAGGTGGACCCGCTGCGGTTTTCCCCCGGAAAGCCGCGAGCCGTAAACGACGTCGGCCACCCCTTCGCGAATGGGCCGGATCATCTCGGTAAATTCATTCGGGTCGTATTCCAGGTCCGCGTCCTGGATCGCCACGATCTCCGCGGTGACGTGACCGAATCCGGTCCGCAGGGCCGCCCCCTTGCCCCGGTTCCGGTCGTGAAAAAAAAGTTTCACGCGCCCGTCCAGCGTTGCCTGTTCCAGCAGTTCCCTTGTTCCGTCCTGGGAACCGTCGTCCACGACGAGGACCTCCGCGACGAAATCCAGTTTCAGAACTTTTTCGAGGATCTTCAGGACCGTTTCTTTTTCATTGTAAACGGGGATGACGACGGACAGCACCCTATCGAGATTCATTTTGGCTCCCTTTGCGAAGTCGTCCAGGCATGGCATTTCCCTTCCTCCCCGTGGATGAGCGTCTCCAGCCTCTCCATCAGCGGGGGGAGGGTTGCCGGATCGAGGGCGGAAATGGCGACCGCGTCGAAGCGTCCGCAGAGGACTTTGAGGAGAGCCCGGTTGGTGATGCGGTCCATCTTGTTGAAGACCCGGAGGGTCGGTTTCCTGATCAGGTCAAGATCCTGAAGGATCTTTTCGACGGCTGTGATCTGCGCCTCGAAGGCCGGGTTGCCCACGTCGATTACGTGGAGAAGAATGTCCGCCTGCTGGAGTTCGTCGAGGGTCGCCCGGAAGGCGGCGATGAGTTCTTTCGGCAGCTCCCGGATGAAGCCGACCGTATCGGTGATCACCGCCTCCGTGTCCCGAGGGAAGCGGAGGCGTGAACTCTTCGGGTCGAGCGTCGCGAAGAGGCGGTCCTCGGTGAAGACATCGCTCTTCGTCAGCGCGTTCAGGAGCGTCGATTTCCCCGCGTTGGTATAGCCGACGATGGAGATGACGGGGAGACCCGCCCGATCCCGGCGGCCGCGCCGCTGCCCCCTGGCTTTTTCGATGTTCTTCAGATCCTTCTCCAGGTGATGGATACGGTCCCGGAGACGCCGGCGGTCCACCTCCAGCTTGGTCTCACCAGGGCCGGTGCCGCCGATTCCTCCGGTCAGGCGGGAGAGACCCGCGTCCTGCTGCGTGAGCCGGGGAAGCCGGTATTTGAGCTGGGCGAGTTCCACCTGGATCTTTCCCTCCCGGCTGTGGGCGCGTTTCGCAAAGATGTCGAGGATCACCTGGGTGCGGTCGATGACTTTCATCTCGGTGGAATCGGCGATGGAGCGGATCTGGGCGGCGGTCAGCTCGTGGTCGAAGATCAGGAGGTTCGCGTCCATCTGCAGCCCCCGGATGACGAGGTCGGAGAGTTTTCCCTTGCCGATGAGATACCGGGGGTCCACCTCGGAGCGGTGCTGGATGACCGCGTCGAAGACCTCGACCCCCGCGGTTCGGCAGAGTTCCCGGAGCTCCGCGATGGAGGCCTCGCCGTCGGAAAAGGGCTTCGTTTCGACGCGGACGAGGATGGCGCGATCGACGGCCTCCACCTTGCGCGTCGTCTGCCGCTTTGCGAACTCGCCTTCGAGGGCGGCGATGAAGGCGGTGAAATCGAGATCCATCTCCGCGGGGCGCCGGGGGTCGAGAAGCAGCCAGTAGCGTCCCTCCGGATTCTCGGGGATCAGGTGGGCCGTGTGGGCGAAGCCCGGGAGGCCGTCCTCGCCGGTTTCCACCGCGCAGACGAGATCGAGGCGCAGGAGCGCCAGGTCCGTGAGGTCGTCCGTGGTGAGCCCCTCGCCGGCCAGATGGGTGTGGAGCAGACGAAGCCCCTTGAAACGACGCGAGGAGGAGCGGAAGCCGTCCAGGCTGGGGATCAGGATGTTGTGGTGCGAGCCCACGATGACGTAGG
>JAPLJW010000316.1 GCA_026388365.1 Deltaproteobacteria bacterium
GCCTTCGTCCTTATGGAAACGTTTGAGAACGATGTAGAGGTAATCGCCGTGGTCCTCCAACTTCGGCCGCTGGTCGGTGTTGAGGATGTCTTCGAGGATCAGGGGGTGGAGGCCAAAGACGACCCCCATCTGTTCGAGCAGGCGGACGTCCTGAAGGCCGTCGATGTGGACCCAGCTGAGGGCTTTGCGGTCCGGGGGCGGCATCAGCCCCTCCAGGGTATGGATCTCCTTTTCTTTGAAATGGGATTCGTCGTATTCGCAGAGGGTGATCTTCGCCTTCTCTGCATGTTTCTCACCGATGTGGATCAGAACGCCGGGCGCAAGACCGGTCTTGGCGGATCTTTTCTGGGTGGCTCCGGGCATGTCCCTGGTCCTCCGGGATCGAACGGAAATTCCGACATGGAGACGAACGGGTGCAACGGCGACGCTAATGTAGCCCATCGTTTCCGGAAAAACAATAAAAAAGTCGGCCGCAAAAGACAGCGGCAAATGCGATTTTCTCTTGACAAAAGTTCCGGAATTGCGGACGTAATCGCCAGATCCAAAATTCCTTTATTCCGGAGGTTTCATGAGATACATCCTTGCGGCAACCGAAGACCGGGCCGCGACGAAGGTTATCCGCGCCGCATTCCGCCGGCCCTTCCAGGTGGATGCGGCGGCCACCGTCCAGGAGTGCCGCGAATTCCTGCGGAAGCGGCGGTATGAATTCACGTTCATCGATCTCGATCTCCTCGGCGGGCTCGGGGTGGCCCGGGGCGATTCCGGCGCAGCCTTCCGGGAGGTAAGGCAGGCCTTCCCCTCGATTGATATCATCGTCATGACCCCGCCGGAGAGGGCGGGTGAGGCGGTCGACGCGGTGAAGGCGGGCGCCTCCAATTACGTGACCTATCCCCTGAACGCCGACGAGATCCGGTATGTGACGGAGAGCCTTCATGAGGGCATCCGCGCGCAGTCGGAGCTCGACTACCTGCGGGACCGCTTCTGGCAGTCCGACTCCCTGGACGTCGTCCAGACCCGTAACCCTGTCATGCGGGCCGTCTTCGACCAGATACGCCTCGTTGCGCCCACCAAGAGCACGGTTCTGCTCACTGGGGAGACGGGGACGGGGAAGGGGGTCCTGGCGAAGCTTCTTCACCGCCACAGCAACCGCCGGGGGGTGCAGTTCATCGGCATCCACTGCGGCGCCATCCCCGACACCCTCCTCGAAAGCGAGCTCTTCGGCCACGAGAAGGGGGCCTTTACCGGCGCCGTCCGGCGGAAGTTAGGCAAATTCGAACTCGCCCACGGCGGGACCATCTTCCTCGACGAGATCGGCACGATCACCCCTGCCGCCCAGATCAAACTCCTCCAGGTCCTCCAGGACCGGACCTTTCAGCGGGTCGGGGGGGAGGCCCTCATCGAGACGGACGTACGGATCATCGCCGCCTCCAATATGGATCTCGGGCTGATGGTGGAGAAGGGGCTCTTCCGGAACGACCTGTACTACCGCTTGAACGTCTTTCCGATCGAAATCCCGCCGCTCCGGGAACGGCGGGAGGACATTCCGCAGCTCGCGGAGATCTTCCTCCGGCAGATGAACCGTTTCAACCACCGGGGGATCCACTATGTCCACCCCCAGGTGATGGAAGCGTTTCAGCGCTATTCCTGGCCCGGCAATATCCGCGAACTGGAAAACCTCGTCGAGCGGGCCTGTATTCTGGAGACTTCTTCGATCCTGACCCCGGCGAGTTTTCCGGCGGAACTCTTCGCCGGCGGGCCTTTTGTCGCTCCGCTCTCTGCCGGCGCAGGCCTTACACTGGCGGAGGCGCGCGCGCGGGCCGTCGCGGAGGCGGAGAAAAGCTACCTCCGGGAGGTCCTCGCCCGGAACAGCGGCCGAATCAACCGGACGGCGGAGGCCGCCGGCGTTACGGTCCGCCAGATCAGCAAACTCATGCGCAAACACGGGATCCGAAAAGAGGCTTTCCGCTGACAGCCTCTTGAAAAGCCTTTTTCCCAGGCTGTTCAAAAGCTTGTCCCGTACCGGACACGGGATGCCCGGATGCAAGGCCCCCGAAATCCTGAGCCGTGAAGCGTTGGGGACATGTGGAGACACCTTGCCGCAAGGTGTCTCCGGAATACATTGAACGGCGAAGGATGAGGGAAACTTGAGCAGATGGGCGTTTCAGTCTGCTGATCAGCGCCGGGACGGCGCAGACTCATGCCGCGTTTTGACGACGACCCGGACGACCGGCATCTTCCCCCCCGCGAACTGGATATCCGGCGGATACCGCAGAGATGGCGTGAAGGCTTTCTGGACATCCAGTTGCGCCAGGTCGATCGGCTCGGTCAGGATTCGGATCCGCTTGCCGCGGAGCTTGCGGGGGATGAGGATTCTTGCCTCGGCGGGGGTGGCGGTGATCCTCTGGACCGCAAGACCCGGCGGCGGGATGTTTTCCGTCAGCACCTCGATGGGAACGGTCATGGAGATGAGGCGCGAGGTGATGACCGTGATCCGTTCGGGACTGATAGAGGCGACCGTGAGATTCGAGGGGGTCTTCACCATGGCGCGTGTGAGGGCGACCTCCTGCCTGCCGGGTTGAAGTTGCGCCAGATCGAGGGAGATCTTGAGACTCTCCGGACGGAGGAGTTGAAAAGCCTGGGCGTGTCCCATGAGCATGACCTTCGCCTCCGTGGCCTTGGGTTCCTCCAAAACCCATTCCGCCTGGGCGCTCCGGTATTCGATGGGGACCGTAAAATCCCGCCGGATCGTCTCTCGCTGGTAGCCGAAAACGAACCAGAGGATGCAGGCCAGAACGACGGCGATCACCTTCTCCCGTTGGTTTTCCTTCAGCCAGCGGAGTATCGACCCTGTTTTGGCGAGAGGCGCCCGCCGGGCGAAGAAGGCCTCCAATTCGATGTGGAGGGCCGAGGCGTTGGCGATTTCCTGGATACGCTCCCCTTTTGCAAGCGAAAGGCTGCCCCGCTCTTCGGAAACCACGATGCAGATCGCGTCGGACCGCTCCGAAAGGCCGAGGGCCGCCGTGTGGCGGAGGCCCAGACTGCCGTGCTGGGCGGCATTCGCCGAGAGGGGAAGATGGCAGCCGAAGCGCATCACCCGGTTGCCGTCGACGAGGACGGCGCCGTCGTGACCGATCGAATGGGGATCGAAGATGCTCTCCAAGAGGGGCTGGCTCAGGATGCCGTCGAGGTTGCTTCCCCCCGTGAGGTGGCGGTCGAGGGGATCTTGCCCCTGGAGAACGATCAGGGCGCCGACTTTCTTGCGCGCCAGGTCGGC
This sequence comes from Deltaproteobacteria bacterium, assembly GCA_026388365.1. Next base: position 3,275 of record JAPLJW010000316.1, read on the forward strand.
CGCGGTCTGGGTCAGAATCTCCGCGCCTTCGTTGAATGCGGCGGCCGCGAAGAACCGCTTCCGGAAACGTCCCAGCAGAGCCAGGCGTTCAAAGAAACGCCGGAGGTCCTCCTGAAAGATAACAACGAGGACGAACAGCAGGATCGCGAAGAAGGCCTGGAGGACGACCGTGGTCAGATAGAGCTGGAAGAAGCGGGCGAGGATATAGACGACTCCGAGCAGGGTGATTCCGAGAAAGACGAAGCGGGACGCCCGGTCCTTGAACCAGACCAGAAGCGCCGAGATCATGACCGAGATGATGATGATGTCCAGGATGTCCTGAATCCGGACGGTATGGAGCATCGTCAGGGCATTGTCGATCACGGGAGCAACTCCTCTTTTCTCCTGCCGGGAGAGGACCGGCCTGCCTGTAGAAAACGGTTGAAAAATGTGAACGAATCTTTTTTGCTATATAAGCAGAAGGTCCGCGATGTGTCAAGACGTTACCTTGGCGGTAATAAATTGGATGACACCCGACTGCTCATAATTCACAAAATGAATTTCGGCGATCACTTTCCCGTCCTGCCCAGCAGCCTGTCAAGAGAGGCATTGAATTGGCTTTCGAAGCCCTTCATGTCCAGCCCGAAGGCCTTTTTGAAGGATTCCTCGGGACCGCTCTCTTTGAGTTCTTTGAAGTAAACAAGGATCGGCTCATAGCCTTTTTCTTCGGTCAGGCTTGAGACAGCCAAGGCAGCAAGGCTGTAACAGGGATCACTTCCATACTTGTCCATCCCTTTGTACCAATCGGATTTTGTAGCCAGTTCCTTTAAGTCGGGTTTCGCAGCCAGTTTCCGCACCTCCTGCAACCAGGACTCCTTTTGTTGAGCCATTGGCCTGTCTCCGGATAATTCAACAACCCGGGCTGCAAAAAAGCCTGCAACCCCTTCATAGATCCACATGACCTTCGGACATTGGTCGGCACATTCCTGCCCCTGGAATTTGTGAACGATCTCATGGCTTATATTATATATCCGGCGCCGCGGATTGGGGTTGAACGGGGGACCTGCATTTTGGAGAATCAAATGGTCGCCTATCGACCAGCCGAGCGTTGTTCGTGCCCGACGATCCGCCTCTTTTTGATTGATCTTACTTTCCCGCATGAGCAGCGCGGCATAGGTCTCCGGGTTGGGAACGATAAGGATGCGGATATCTTTATGCAATTCCAGATTGAAAGCCTCCCTGAAAAAGCGAAGCGAATGGTCCGCGGCAAGTCTCGCGCTTGCCACGGCTTCGTCGGACACACCCGGTTCCGTGCTGATCTGGATTTTATTCGTCTGTGCCGTCGCCAGGCCCGCAACGGAAAAAAGCGACAACCCGAGCGCGAAGGCAAGTAATCCAAAGCAGTAGTGTTTCTTCATCGATTTTTCACCTCCGGATGAACTTGTGCTGCATACAGCAGACAAGCAGCTTAGAAGCATCACTTTTCAATCCAGACTAACTCCCCCGCGTCGCAAACGGCACCAGGGCTTCATACTTCAGTCTTTCATACTCTCTGCGAAACCAAATTCCAGGTCTGCAGGAATCGCTGGTCACTTTACAGGCCGCAATGGATCTTTCTTTTTCATCCGTCCGATCAGGGCTTCAAGGTATCTTGATTTAACCTGGCGGCTCGCCATCGCCTGCTTGACGGGGGGCAATTTCAGAATGACACCGAGAATAGCCGCCATCGCCCTGTGACTGGCAAGGGCCTGATTATCGAAAATGAGATCCTGCAGCTTCCCCCTTTCGATGGCCATCACGACAGCCAGATGAGCAGAATTCAACGGCGTGATGACCCTCCGGGCGCGTGATTTTAATTTAACTTGTTTATCCGGACAGGCGCGTGCGCAAAGACCGCAACCGAGGCAGATTTCTTCATGGACCTGCGCTTTTTTGGCCTTCGGCCTGCGTGGATCATTTGCCGAGACGAGGCTCATGGCCTGCACGGGGCAGACGGAGACGCACTGACCGCAGCCCGTACAGACTCCCTCCTGAACCTCCGGCAGGAAATTGGTCGTATGAACGGGATGCAGAAGGCTGAAACGCCTGGCCGCGATCATCGCCTCGCAGCAGCAGCCGCAGCAGTTGCAGATGAAATTGACCCTCTCCCGGACATTGGAGCCGAACTGAACCAGCCTGTGATCATAGGCGACCTGGAGCAGATCCAGACATTCCTCCACACGGATCGGTCTTGCATGGCCGTGTTTGATCAGGGACCCGGCAGCCGTGTTGAAGGTCATGCAGATCTCCTTCGGTGCAGCGCAGTCCCTGCCGAGATGCTGCATTTTGTGGCGGCAGTAACAGACGCCGATGCCCCTGAAGGAAGCCGTCCTGATGACCTCCGTGGCCCGTTCATAATCGAAGACCGTCAGGCTGAATTCCGGGGAAAGGGACGGCTCGTGAACGAAGACACGGCCCAGTTGAGTTTCCCCCTCCGTAAAGAGGGCTTTTATGAAATCCTCTTCCACATTGAGATATTGATAGAAGAGTTCGCTGAGGGCTTTCTGGTCGATATCCCCGCGGATCCTCATCAGGGAGAACTCAAAGAAACCCGCCATCGGTGGGGGGAGGAGATAGGTTTGCCGCCCGTCTTCCTCGATATCCACCAGAATCGCCCGGGCAGCCATATCATCCAATATTTTTTGAGCGGCCGATGTCCTCATCTTCCAGATGCGGGCGGCCCGCTCCGCCGTGAACGGTTTTATCGGAAGACGCGATATCAGCGCGGCATCTTTTTCTGTAAACAGGATATTCAGGATCTTATGGAGCGTATCCGATGGAGGGGCCCCCTGGGGAAAGCGATTGATCCGATCCGCCAGAGCTGCATAGCCTGACTTCATCAGGTGATGGGTCATGGCAACCTCGATCCGAAAAGATGAAAATCAAAACATGTGTCTTTGGAAGAGGCCTGCCCTCAAAAGGTCCTTTCGGGTTTCGGCCATCCCGCGGGATGTGAATAGGCGAGGACACCGATGAAGTTCCCCGCCGCATCGAAGATGGGAACCTTCATCGACAATCTGCCCGTCGGCGTGACATAGAAATGCGGTTCTCTGCGTCCCCGCCTGAAGTCTTCGAATATACGCTCGATCATCTCGACGCTTTCGGGCTTCGCATGGCAATCCCGGATATTGACCCCGACCTCTCTTCCGCCATTTGCCGGTTTTGCTGCGGCAGCCCTGTTGAGGTACCGCAAGAATCCGTCCTTGTCGACGAACTGGACGTCCATGGGTATTCGGTCCAGCAGCTCCTCAAGGGAAATATCGGTATTGGGTATTTTCATTTTCCTCGTCCGTTTTCGTGCCGTGATTCTTGTTATTCTCATGCCCGCTCCGCCTTTCCGGCGGCTTTTGCCGCAAAGAGCACATCGGCCTTCCTCTATGCGCGTTCCGAAGGGTGTTTTATAAACCGGCAGACAGGAATTCTAACAGAACGGTGTTGAAGATATCCGCCTGTTCCACATTCACGAAATGCATCGCATCGGGGATGACCTTCAGGGTCGATGCGCCGATCCTTCCATGGATGAACTCCGCGACCGATACGGGCGTCCCCGGGTCCTGTTCCCCGACAATGATGAGCGTCCTGACGGAAATCCCTTTTATGATTTCACGCAGATCCATAGCTTGAATGGCAAGACCGCTTCCGCAATATCCTTCTACAGGGGTGTTGAGAATCACCTCCCGGGTACGTTCAACCGCAGCCTTGAGTCTCTGCTGGCCGGCCTTGGTAAACCACCGGTCTATGGTCGCATCGGCCACCCCTTTCATACCCGCCCTTGTCACCAGTGCTATGCGTTCATCCCACACTTCCGGCTGCGCCATATGGGGCGAGGTATCACAGAGTATCAATGAGAGCAGCCTCTTTCCATGCAGGGCGCCCAGCATCTGGCCGACCATGCCTCCCATCGAAAGACCGCAGAAATGAACCCGCTCCAAGCCAAGATGGTCCATCAGCGCCACGACATCAGAGGTGAGCATCTCCAGGGTATAAGGGCCGGACGGCGCCGCCGACCGGCCATGGCCTCGGCTGTCATAGCGTAAAACCCGATAGCCCGCTTTTGTTAATGGGGGGATCTGATGGTTCCACATCGTGATGTCCGAGGCCAGGGAGTTTGAAAACATGACGACACCCCCCATTTCCGGGCCGTCAAACCGATAATTGAGCTTTATACCGTTCACATCAGCTATTGGCATGTTCACCTACCCATCCGTTAAGTTACTGTGAAAACTTTCATGGGAAGCAGGCGAGAGCGGTTCATAAATAAAGGCGTCGTCTAAGCCATCAGCACCCGGATCTCCTCGCCGTCGATCTTTTCCTTCTCCAGCAGCAGCCGTGCTCCCTCGACCAGAATGTCCTTTCTGGACCTCAGGATATCCAGCGCCCGCGCATATTCGGAGGCAATGATTTCCCGTATTTCCCGGTCGATCATCTCCGCCGTGGCCTCGCTGTAGTCTCCGCCCTCTCTGGTCTCCATATCCAAATACCGGGGCCGCTTCTCAGGCGACAGATAGACCTGCCCCAACGTCGCACTCATTCCGTATTCCCGGATCATGCTCCTGGCGATATCGGTGGCCCTGGCCAGGTCGTTGTGGGCGCCCGTGGAGATGTCACCGAAAATAATCTCTTCGGCGGCCCGGCCCCCCAAGAGCGAGGCAATCTTGTTGAGCAGCTCCGTTTTTTTCATCAGGAAACGGTCCTCCGTGGGGACCTGCATCGTATACCCCAGCGCGGATATGCCCCGGGGTATGATCGAGATCTTCTGGACCGGGTCGGTTCCCGGCAGGGACAGGGCGACCATCGCGTGGCCCATCTCGTGGTAGGCAACGGTTTCCCGCTCCTTCGGGTTGATCAGCCGGTTCTTTTTTTCCAGTCCCGCGATGATCCGTTCCACCGCTTCTTCGAACTCCGCCAGCCCCACTTCCTTCTTGTTCCGGCGGACGGCCAGCAGTGCCGCCTCGTTGACGAGGTTGGCCAGATCGGCACCGACCATCCCCGGCGTCATGTTCGCCAGGAGTTCCAGATCCGCGTCCGGCCCGGCCTTGATCTTCTTCATGTGGACCCGCAGGATCTCCTTCCGGCCCACCTTGTCCGGGCGGTCCACCAGCACGTGGCGGTCGAAGCGGCCGGGCCGCAACAGGGCCGGATCGAGGATTTCCGGCCGGTTGGTGGCGGCCATCAGGATCACGCCGACCTTGGTGTCGAAGCCGTCCATCTCCACGAGCAGCTGGTTCAGGGTCTGCTCCCGCTCGTCATGGCCGCCGACGGCGGAGAATCCGCGCGCCTTTCCCAGCGCGTCCAGCTCGTCGATGAAAATGATGCAGGGCGCCTTCTGCTTGGCCTGGTCGAAGAGGTCGCGCACCCGGGCGGCGCCCATGCCCACGAACATCTCCACGAACTCCGAACCGCTGATGCTGAAGAAGGGGACGCCGCTCTCGCCGGCCACGGCCTTGGCAAGCATCGTCTTTCCCGAGCCGGGCGGACCCACCAGCAGGATGCCCTTGGGGATCTTGCCGCCGAGCTCGGTGAATTTCGCCGGCGTCTTGAGAAACTCGATCACCTCCACCAGTTCCTGCTTGGCCTCATCCACACCGGCGACATCATCGAAGGCCACGTTCAACTCGTTTTCCATGTAGATCTTGGCCTTGTTCTTGCCGAGCGTCATGAAACCGGCCTGCTGGCCGCCGATCCGCTTCATCATGTAGTACCAGATCCCGACAAACAGAATGATCGGGAGGATCCAGGAAAGAAGGTCCTTCAGGAAGGTGGATTCGATCTCGCCCTTGAAACTGATCTTGTATTGATCCAGCAGCGTGGACAGCTCCGGATCCACGCGGATGGTCCGGAAACCCTTCGTTTCCCCCGGCACGTCACCGTCCGCCTTCATCTTGCCCTGGATTTGATTGGCCGTAATGGCCACTTCCGTGATCTTGCCTTCTTTGAGCAGGCTGAGGAACTGGCTGTAGGGGATCACCCGATAGGCAAACATGGAGGCGATATAGCTCTGGACGATCAGAACCACCCAAACGCCCAGCAGAACATACCCGATCGAAAACTTGTGCTTTCTTTCCATCGTGACCCTCCCTTTGCTGTGGCGACAATCACCTGAACTTTACCAGATTAAAATATCAACCTCAAGATCATTTGACAAGACATTTGAATCCGGGCGGGAAATCCTTCCAATCTTCACGGCCGAAGGGAACAGGTTTTCATTTTGTTATTTTGTCGCCTTTCGGCTATAGTGCAGCCCTCCCGGAATCTTGGCGACGAAACGGTATCGCGGAGGAGGATCCATGATCGATCAGAGACAGGAAGAGAAGATCGGCCGGGTTGCAGGGATGATTACAAAGGCGGAAAACGTCGTCGTTTTTACGGGTGCGGGTGTCAGCACGGAATCCGGAATTCCCGATTTCCGCAGTCCCGGCGGCTTCTGGACAAAATTCGATCCGGAAGATTTCACGATCGACCAATACCTGGCGAACCCGGAGACCCGGCGGAAGCAGTGGCGCTTCCTCATCTCCGGTGATCTGTTCCAGGACGCCCGGCCCAACGCCGCCCATGAGGCGATTGCGGATCTGGAGAGGCTGGGGCGATTGAACTGCGTCATTACTCAGAACATCGACAACCTCCACCAGAAGGCGGGAAACGATCCCACGAAGGTGTTCGAACTTCACGGCAACATGCGGTGGATCCGTTGTCTCGACTGCGGGGAGCGCTATCCTCTGGATGAGATCCTCCGGAAGAACCGGAGATCGGAAGAGGTCCCGGTCTGCGGGAGTTGTGCCGGGATCCTGAAACCCGATGTGATCTTCTTCGGCGAGGCCCTTCCCGAGGAGACCCTGCAGGAGGCGACCCGGCGTGCGAGCCGCTGCGATCTTCTGATTGTCGTCGGCTCGTCTCTCGTCGTTTACCCAGCGGCCTATATGCCGCTCTACGCCAAGCAGACGGGGGCCGGGCTCGTCATCGTCAACCTGAGTACGACGCCGGCGGACAAGCTTGCGGACGTCGTCATCCATGCCTCTGCGGGGGAGGTGATGGGGCGGATCCTGACGGAAGTCAGGCAGAGGCTATCCGGATCATGTGCCTGATTCTGTTCGCCTGGAAAATGCATGAAAATTTTCCGCTCGTCCTTGCGGCGAACCGGGATGAGTTCTACGAGCGGCCGTCGGCGGCCGCCGCCTTCTGGGAAGACGCGCCGGATCTGCTTGCGGGCCGGGATCTGCGGGAGGGGGGAACCTGGCTCGGGATTACCCGGGCGGGGAGATTCGCCGCCCTCACCAACTACCGCGATCCGGAGTCCCTGAAAATCGGGGCCCCGTCACGGGGAGGGCTGACCAGCAATTATCTCCGCGGCCGGGACATTCCGGAGGCCTATCTCAACCGGATCAGACACGATGCCGATCGTTTCAACGGTTTCAGTCTGCTGGTCGGCGACCCTGCGGGACTCTTCTATTTTTCAAATCGGGGCGCACTGCAGCGTTTGAAACCCGGAATCTACGGCCTGAGCAACCGCCTTCTCGACACCCCGTGGCCGAAGGTCGAACGGGGGAAAACGGCGCTCCTGGCCCTTCTGAAACAAAAAAAGGATCTATTGCCGGAGGCGCTCTTCGCCCTCCTGACCAACAGGACCCGGCCGCCGGACGACCGCCTGCCCGACACGGGAGTGGGGCTTACATGGGAGAGGATTCTCTCTCCGCTTTTTATCGAGAGCCCGGTGTACGGAACCCGCTCCTCGACGGTTTTGCTCATCGATCGGAGGGGAAGCGTGACCTTCGCCGAGCGGGTTTTCAACGGCGCCGCCGATCCCCAGACCGTCCGGTTCACTTTTTGCGTCAAGGGGAAATCGGGGGACTGAGTCCGACTCCGTTTCCGGCAATGATGGGGAGACCTTTAAGGTATCCGATTTCGAAAAGTTTTCGTGAGATGAAAAACGGGGCACCGTTCCCCGGGGAAATAAGGAGCAATGTATGGCAGGTCGTGAATATCCGGACCACCCGCGGGTCGGCGTCGGGGCGGTCGTCCTCCGGGAGGGCCGCGTCCTCCTCGTCCGGCGGGGGGTGGCGCCCGCCCAAGGGCTCTGGGCGATCCCGGGCGGCGGTCTCCGGCTCGGAGAAACCCTCCAGCAGGGGGCGGAACGGGAGATCTTCGAGGAGACGGGAATCGTCATCCGCGCCGGGGCACCCGTTTTTACGTGCGATTCCTTCGAAAGGGATGGAGAGGGGCGTCTCCGTTTCCACTATGTGGTTGTCGATATGATTGCGGATTATGTGAGCGGCGACGTGAAGGCGGCCGATGACGCCCTCGATGCCCGCTGGCTCTCACCTGCGGAGATCCGGAACCTCTCCGCCACGAAAAACACCTTGAAATTGTTGAGGCAGATCGGGTTCATGCCGCCGGATGCGGCGAAGGATGAGCCCCCATCCCGGCCCGGCCGGTGATGAGCGAAGTCCGTGGCCGCAGGGTCGCTTGCTTTGACCCGGCCGCGATCCGAGTTTTTTCATGAGGTGGTGTCATGAAAGTCGTATTTCACGAGGATTTCCGCCCGCCCTATACCTCCGACCCGGCGGCAGAGAGCGGACGAATGGAGGCCGTGGAGCGGGTGATCCGGGACCGGGTGACCTGGGTCCGGGCGGTTCCGGCGACGGAGGAGGCAATCGCCGCCGTTCATACCCGCGCCCACATGGAACGGGTCCGGCGGGAGGGGGTGTACGACATCGCCGCCCTGGCCGCGGGCGGGGCAATCCAGGCGGCCGCGATCGGCCTCGCGGAACCCTGTTTCGGCCTGATCCGACCCCCCGGACATCACGCCTCGGCGGCGAGTTCCTGGGGATTCTGCTACTTCAACAACATGGCGATCGCCCTGGAGAAACTCTATCGGGAGAAGAAAATCGGGACGGCCTTCATCCTCGACTTCGACCTCCATTTCGGGGACGGGACGGTGAACATCATGGAAGGACGGGAATATGTGACGATTTTGAATCCAGCCGCAGCGGACCGGAACGCCTACCTGAAGGAGGTCCGGCATTTCCTCTTTGCAAAGAAGATTGACATCGTCGGTGTCTCCGCCGGGTTCGACCACCATCTGGAGGACTGGGGCGGCCTCTTGACGACGGACGACTACCGGGAGATGGGGCAGATGGTCCGCGAGGCGGCCGGGAAGAACGGCGGCTGCTTCGGCCTGCTGGAGGGGGGCTACAACCACCGCGTCCTCGGTGCAAACGTGATGGCCTTTCTGGAGGGGATGGAACAAACGGTTCTGTAAATCGTTTCTTGAATGCCGACCGGTCACCGTCCATCTATAGGAAATTGTGTTAAACACTGGAGTGCAATGAACTATCCCAGCCGCAAGCAACGGGGAATTTACCTATAGCGATTAAAATTGACTACTTCGTAAAAAGTCGTAATTTGCCTCTTTTGTCATTCCGGGCTTGACCCGGAATCCAGTGTTTTTAGGTAGTTCTGGATACCGGCGCCTGCCCCGGACAGCCCCGTACCTGATACGGGGTCCGGGGTTCGCCGGTATGACCGTTTGGGGACTTTTTACGAGTTCATTAAAATTCTTCAAAATAGAAATTGATCCCGTCCTTTACTTTCTCGTAGTAAATGATTCGGACGTCAATGGATTCCGGTAACATCTGTTTCGATTCATAACTTTGCGGCTTGATGCTGATCGGTATTCCGCCGATGTAACCATCGATCCCCCTTGCTTCCTCTTCGGGTTCGGCCAATCGATAAGATTTTTCAACAGATGAGGCAATATGTCTCAGGATAGCCTCCTGGAACTTCAGGCCGACAAACGTCTTGACGATGACAAGGTCCCGAACCCACGCTTCAATCATTTCCGCATCGATCAACGTGATGACCTTCTTGAAATTCTCCATCATGAACAGGATCTTGGTCTTTGCCTTCTCAATCGCCTCGGGGTGTTGACTCAGATACCACTCTTCCCATTCTCTGATTCTTCGTCCTTTGAATTCCTGAATGAGATCGCTCATCTGTCCAACGACTTCCGGTCTGGTGCCCTGGGCGTTCTGATTCGCCAGATTGATCAACTGGGTGGCATATTTGGGAAACGAGACAACCTCCGCATCAAGCAGTTTTGTAACTTCCTCGTTTTTGATTTTGATTTTCTTCATGAGAGATTTTCCTCTTCCAGAACGGATTTGAACTTTGCTTGATATCGAAACGGAAAGGTCTCATCGACCCGGACCAGATTCGACCGCAGGAAATGGAAATTGATGAACGTGTTGTTTTTCAGGTACAGGTAAGAAAGAAGGCGGTTATTTTCGTCATATTTGATCTGGTCGAATTTAAGGTAAACACTCTGTCCTTTCAGTCTATCCCAGAGCCATTTCATGGCTCCAGGCTCTTTTCCTTCCATGACCTTGATTCCGAGCAGTCTGACGATCATGTCATTGTTGAATTCAACCGTGTTCGGGGAGACAACGCGCTTGAAATGAAGATACTTCTCCTTTCCGTTATCGCTATCGGCTTCGATCTTGGAGCCGAAGGTCAGTTTTCGGGGATCGATCTTCTTGTCGAATTTGACTTTATCCTCAAACATGTACGGAAGCTCTTTGATGTGCTGCCGAAAATCTGCGCACTCGCTTTTGCGTTTGATAATCTCAATGACGGTCTTTTCAAAGATGTCTCTCTGTTCGGCTCCTATTTTTTTCCGGATGATCGGCAGAAAATCTTCGTTGATTTCATACCCGATCGAGTTCCTCTGGAGACGTTTCGCCGCAAGAGAGGTGGTACCACTGCCTAGGAATGGGTCGAGAACGGTTTCTCCGACGAAGCTGAACATTTTGATCAATCTTTTGGGTAGTTCTTCCGGAAACATAGCAAGGTGCTTATCCTGCTTCTCTCCGGGGAAATTCCAATGCCCGGCAAAGTACTCATTCCATTCCTTGATCGACAGGACGGATTTCTCCCGTTCCAAACTGCCGACGGGAGGGAGAGCCCCCGGCTTTTTGAAGAGAAGAATGAATTCATAATCGATTTTGATGATGCCGTTTCGGGGATATGGATACGATCCCATGATCGTTGCGCCGCCGGTCGTGTTGCATGTCGTGACCTTCTGCCAAATGATGGCCCCCATGTAGTCAAAACCGATCGTCTCACAGAATTTGATGATTTCGGTCCGGATGGGAATGACCTTGTAGCGGCCGTAATAGACGGACCGTGCGAACTGGTCGCCGATATTGATGCACAGGCGACACCCGCCATGCAGGACTCGGTGGCATTCTTTCCAGACCAGGTTCAGATTGTTGATGTAGTCTTCATAGGTGTCATTGAAGCCGATCTGGTCTGCGCTGGCGTAATCTTTGAGCTGCCAGTAAGGGGGCGACGTGATGACCAGATGAACGGATTCGTCCGCAGTTTCAAGCATGGAACGTGAATCCGCCGTAATGATTTTATGCCGGCTCATGAGACGATCACCTTTTGATGTTAAGAAGTGTATTTTTTGTATCCCCGCCAATGACCGTTGTCAATAGGCATTTCCAATCAGCATTTTCATAGATTCAATATCATAAAGAATTTTATGAACGTAACCGTAATGCCGACGACGTAAAAAAGTTGATCTTGAGATCGCTATCGATACTTGTTTCCCTTTCTTGATCAGGAACGAGAACGGTTTGCCTCAATCATCACGCCGGGAAGAGGATCTGGGAGTGGGGGAAACGGGGTTCGAGCAGCTGCCGGATATCGGCCTGAGCCTGTTCGTTTTCGATGGATTCCACCTCGCTCACGGGGACGCCTTTTTCCGTCCGGCGATGCTTCCAGGTGACAACATAACCGGGGACGTTCAGAAACCGGCAGCCCCGGGTGCCGCAACAGGTACTCTCGACGACGGCGATCCCCACGACGACGAGGAGTTCCCGGCCTCGGTGGGCCACCCGTTGTTCTTCAACAATGGTGTAGTATCCGGCGATGAACCGGACCTCCGTGCCCGGTTCCTGGTGCTGGTATTCCGGCATAAAAACCTCCTGATCGGACAAGAGGAATATCCCATCGCCACAACGAAAATCGGGAAGAGAACGATCTTCCCCGGTATAAATGGTGTCAGCCGCTCATAGACATCTGCATCCGGAGAGATCGGCGATTCTACTTCCCGATGCAGAAGTTCGCGAAGATCCGGTCGAGGACCTCCTCCGGTGTTGTCCGGCCGGTAATTTCGCCGAGGGCGTCGAGGGCTTCGCGGACCTCCAGGGCGACGAACTCCGCGGGGAGCCCGCCGGTCAGGCCGTCGCGGGCGCGAACCAGTCCTGCAACCGCCTTTTCGAGGGCTGTTTTATGATGGAGATGCGCGATCATCGCCTCCGGCGCCTCCTCAGCCGGCGTCGCGAGGACCAGGTCGCGGAGCGCCGCGGTGAGGCGGTCGATACCGTCGCCGTATTTCGCGGAGATCCGAACGGCCGAAGGCGTCCCCTCGGGGAGAAGCCCCTTCAACGATTCCTCTGCGAGGCGCTGAGGAAGGTCGGATTTGTTCAGGACCGGGAGCATCGGTTTTGCGGTCATTTTTGCGAGGAGTTCCCGGTCATCCGCCGTCAGGTCCGCGCTCCCGTCGAGGAGGACAAGGACGGCATCGGCCGTCTCCAGCCGCTGCCAGACGAGGTCGATCCCCTCCTTTTCGATGGCGTCCACCGGGGTACGGAGCCCGGCAGTGTCGGTCAGACGGACGGGGATTCCCCCGAGATCGACGGTCTCTTCAATGAAGTCCCTGGTCGTTCCCGGAATGGAAGTGACGATCGCCCGCTTTTCGCCGAGGAGGCGGTTCAAGAGGGAGGATTTTCCGACGTTCGGGCGGCCGGCGATCACGACGCCGATTCCCTCCCGGTAAATCCGGCCCTGGCGGTAGGTTGCGGCAAGGGCGGCGATTCGGTCCATGATTTCCTGGATACGGGAAAGGGGGTCGCCGGTCGTCTCCGCGACGCCGTCGTCCTCGGAGAAGTCGATGTCCGCTTCGATCCCGGCGAGGAGGTCGATGATTTCACTGCGGATCGCCTCGACCCGTCTGGAGAGTTTCCCTTGCAGGCGGCCGATGGCGGCAGCGAGCCCCGGCCGGGTCTGTGCGGTGATGATATCCAGGACGGCCTCCGCCTGGGCCAGGTCGAGGCGGTCGTTCAGGAAGGCGCGCTTCGTGAATTCCCCCCGTTCGGCCGGACGCGC
>JAPLJW010000032.1 GCA_026388365.1 Deltaproteobacteria bacterium
GGCTATCCGGGGTCGCTCTACAGCGACCTGGCGGCGCGCTACGAGAAGGCCGTGGATTTCGAGGGGGCGGGGAGCATCACCATCCTCGCCGTCACCAGCATGCCGGGCGACGACGTCACCCATCCGGTGCCCGACAACACGGGCTACATCACCGAAGGGCAATTCTACCTCCGCAAAGGGGTCATCGAACCCTTCGGCTCCCTCTCCCGTCTCAAGCAGCTCGTCATCGGCAAGGTGACCCGTTCCGACCACGGCCACATCATGAACAGCATGATCCGCCTCTTCGCCAAAAGCCGCGAGGTGGAGCAGAAGCTGGCGATGGGTTTCGACAAAACGGAGGACGACGACCGCTTCCTCCGCTACGGGAAACTCTTCTACGACCGGTTCATGGACCTCAAGGTCGATATGGGACTGAACGACGCCCTCGACCTCGGCTGGGCGACGCTCGCGGAGTGCTTCCGGCCGGATGAGGTGGGGATCAAACAGGAATTTATCGACAGTCATTGGCCCAAGGACGGGACGGGAGCGAGCTGTATTGTGTTCCCGGCCGGATGAGGCGGGGATTAAACAGGAATTCATCGACGGTCATTGGCCCAAGGATAAGATGGAAGTGAGCTGCGTTTATGGCGGAACGGATCAAGCTCAATAAGGTCTCCCTCCGGGAGCAGAAGCAGAAACTCGGGCTTTATCAGCGCTTCCTGCCGGCCCTGGAGGCGCGCAAGCAGCAGTTTCTGATGCAGCTCGGTCTCGTCCGGAGGGACATCCGGCGGCAGGAAGAGGCCCTCGCGGCGCTGCTTGCGGCGATCGCCCCGTGGTCCGCCCTGTTTTGGGACCTGGAGTCGCTGATGCGGTATTTCCTCAAGATCGAGGAGGTGCGGTTTTCCCTGCGCAACGTGGCGGGGCTCAAGATCCCCCGTTTTGAGAAGGTGGTCTTCGCGGATCCGTCCTACAGCCTCTTCGCGACGGCATACAGCTTTGAAACGGTCCTCGTCCGGATGCGCGAGGCGATGACGCTCCGCGAGGAGATCCGGATCCTGAAGGAACAGGAGAGGATCCTCTCCGACGGCTTCCGCAAGACGAGCCAGCGGATCAACCTCTACGAGCAACGGCTGATCCCCGACTGCCGGGAAGCCCTGCGGAAGATTTCCGTCTATCTCCAGGATCAGCAGGCCGCCGCCGTCGGCGTGGCCAAGACGGCCAAGCGTCTGTCGGAGGGGAATTGAGCATGGCGCAGCACAGCGGAAAATGCCGGTCCCGCGCGGGACTGGGTCGAAGGAGGTCTTAACCTTGGCGATTGCGAAAATGACGCGGGTTTTCATGGTCGGCGCTTCCGTCCACAAGGATGAGACGATGCGGTTTCTGCAGCGCGCCGGCGTGGTGCATCTGGAACCCGTCGTTCCGCTCGCCGGTGATCTGGAGAAGCAGGCCTCGGCGGCGTTGCTGCATCTCCGGCGGGTCGGGCAGATCGAGCAGGCGGTCGGCCATTATCGCGACCACAAAGAACGGATTCCCGCTGATTGTCCCGACGAAAAACTGGCCGCCTGCGCCGAAGAGTCCCTGAACGCCATGCAGGAGACCCGGAACCGGCGGCAGGTCCTGGGGCGTATCGCAGATGATCTCGCCCCCTGGGGGGATTTCGACCTCGATGAGATCCGGCTTCTCGAGGAAACCGGGGTATATGTCCGCCGCTGGCGGATGGAACGGAAGAAGCGCGACGACCTGAACGTCCCCGATTCGGTTTTGGTCGAGATCGTGACGGAGAAGCAGGGGCTTCTCTTCTATACGATCTCTCTGGAGGGACCCGTTGATATTCCCGGCGCCTCGCCCTTGCCTTGGCCGGAGATCGGTCTGTCCGATTGTGTAAAGGAGATCGAGCGCCTGAAGGGGGAGGAGAAAACCCTGGCCGGACGACTCGCCGGCATTGCCCTCCGGGCCGACGTCCTGAAGGCGCAGGTGACGGCGGCCCTCAACGACGCCCGCTATCTGGAAAATATGGGAACGCTCCACGCCGAGGAGTACCTCTTCGGCCTCCAGGGCTGGATTCCCGCCAAGATCGCGGCGGATCTGCTCAAACAGGTCGAGGCACAGCGCCTCCCGCTCCAGGTGGAGGTCCGCGAACCGCTGCCCGAGGAGGAACCGCCGATCCTCTACGAGAACAACTGGTTCATCCGGCGGATCGAGCCTCTCCAGAAGCTCTACGGCAATCCCAAATACCGGGATCTGGATCCCTCCTATTTCTTTGCCCCATTCATGATCCTCTTCTTCGGGATCTGTTATGGCGATGCGGGATACGGGATCATCATGTATCTGGCGGCCCACGCCATGGGAAAGAAATGGGGAGACAAGGTGGAGGGCATGCCGCTGGTCGTCAAGCTCTGCAAGGCCTTTGCACTTTCCGCCGTGTTCGTCGGGATCATCACCGGGTCCATTTTCGGCCTCAACTTCGACAACCGCGAATGGATCCTGATCGACGTGGCCGTGGGCATCGGCGATCCGATGCTCTTCTTCTATATCGCCCTGGGCCTGGGTTTGGTACACCTGAGCTTTTCCTACCTCATGGGAATGATGCAGGCGGGCGACTGGACGTCCAGATTTTCGAAACTGGGTCTGCTTTGCGTCCTCTGGGGCGGCGTCATGCTGGTTATCCGGAATATTTGGTTTGCCGCACCGACGGCGGCGCTGAACCAGCCCCTGACCTGGGGCGGTTTCGGCGGCCTGGGTCTGGGCGTCCTGCTGACGCTTTTCTTCTCCAGCAACCACAGGAACTGGGGGATCCGTCTGGGGCTGGGTCTGTGGAGCATCTATGGACTTACGGGCCTGATTGGAGATCTGCTCTCGTACGCCCGTCTGTTCGGTCTGGGGATCGCCACCTCGGCCATCGCCTCGGTCATGAATCAGTTGGCGGGTATGGTCCTGGGCGCCACGGGGCCTATTCTTGGCATTCCCCTGGCGGGGATCATCCTGATCCTGGGACACACGTTCAACCTGCTGCTGGGCATCCTGGGGAGCACGGTCCATTCCGCCCGTCTCCACTTCGTCGAGGCCTTCAAGAGCTTCTTCGAGGGGGGCGGGGTCGAATACAAACCATTCAAAATCGAAAGGGGTTCGTTATGAGCAAGAAGGGGAGTGTGGTTGTCGGAACTTTTGCCGCGCTGATTGTGGCGGGATTCGCCTCGCCGGCCTTCGCCCAGGCGGCGGCCGTGCAGAACGAGTGGGCGCCGCTTATCGCCAAGATGTCCATGGGGCTCGGCCTCTCGATGGCTCTGACCGGGTCAGCGATGGGTCTGGTCGTCTCCTTCCAGGCGCTTTTGGCGGGCGGGGCGGAGAACTTCTACAAGAACATTGCCGTGGCGCTGATGCCCTCCACGCAGGGGATCTATGGCATGGTGATCTTCTTCACCAACCTGGACGCAATGGCCACCGACCCGTACACCGTCGCCGGCAAGGCCATGATCTCCGGGCTCGTTCTCTGGATCAGCGCCTGGTATCAGGGGATCGTCAATGCGGCGGGGATCAAGAGCATCCTGGAGGGGAAGAACACCCTGGCCAATGCGCTCGTCTCCGGCGCCATGCCCGAGACGTACGCGGTGTTCGGCCTGGTTATGACCTTCATCATGAAGTGAAAGCTTTATCTTAGGAAGCAGGATTCGCGCCGCGCCTTGGACAAGGCACATCCCATGAACCTGTCGGATATCCGGTTCCCCAGGCAGTTGGAAGCCGATGAAACGGCGGAGACCATCCGCAAGGCGTTGATGGCCCGTACCGTAAGACTCTGGCCTGGAGGCGATCTCGATGTCGCAAGGATCGCGATGAATGACCCGCTGAAAAAAGCGCTCCGGAAGGCCAGGCTTATGGGCCGGATTCGCTGCGGATTCGAAGCCGTTTTTGCCAGGCTGGCCATCGAAAGAAAAGGGATTATGAATGTTCGGGAACGCAGAGGCGTCCCCTATGGAGATCGGGTTTCAAGACTGCTTTTATTTTCCAACGACGGCGCCGAGCGTTTTTACCGGCATATCGAATCCCTGTTGCAGGCGCAAGACCCCAGACTGCTCGGTTGTCTTCTGGATATCGACGGCTGCGCCCTGGGGAATTTGCTCACCGGCAAAGACAGGCAGATCAAACTTGTGATGGCAGAACACAAGGATGCCGTTTCCGAGATATTGCGGACGATACGGCCGGCGTAAAGTCCAATCGGACACCAAACATCCCAAAAGCGATCCTGCGTTGCAGGATAAATTTAAAAATACCTCCTGAAACCGCCGCATGATCTCGGAATCCATCCGGGAATACATTCCAAGCGGAGGGCGATCTGTCCGGAATCGGGGCGGGCGTTTCCTCCTTGATGGTCCTCTCACGCAAGGGGAGCGGATCATCCGGGTTTTGCCGGAGGGTGTCTTTCGGAGAACGCAACGTTTTGAATGGGGAACGAACATGAAAATCGCGGTGGTGGGTCTGGGAGGGGTGGGCGGTTATTATGGGGGGAAGATCGCCGTCAAATATGCCGGTTCAGCGGAGCACAGGGTCGTTTTCATCGCACGGGGCGCGCATCTTGCGGCGATCCGGAAGGGAGGCCTGCTTCTCAAGACGGCTGACGGCGAGTTCCGGGTCACTCCCGATCTGGCGACCGACGATCCTGCCGCCGCCGGTCCTTGCGACCTCGTTCTGGTCTGCGTGAAGGAATATGGCCTGGATGAAGCCGCCGCCAAAATCACCCCGCTGCTGCATGCGGATACGGTTGTCCTTCCCCTCCTGAACGGCGTTGACATCGCCGAGCGTCTGCGGGCCATTCTCCCCCGGGGAGTGGTCCTGAGCGGCTGCGTCTATATCTCCACCTTCATCGAGGCCCCCGGCGTCGTCCACCAGGTCGGGGGAACCTGCCAGCTCTTCTTCGGCCCGGACGACGGGAAGACGGAGGCCTTCCGTCCGCTGGAACCGCTTCTGAAGGATGCGGGGATCAAGGCGGAGTTGACGGACCGGATCGGCGTTCACCTCTGGACGAAATACCTCTTTGTAAGCCCGATGGCCGGCGTAACGTCGCTCATGGCGAAACCCTTCGGCGCGGTCATGGCGGATGAGAAGGGAAAGGCGATGGTCCGTGGGCTGATGGAGGAGATCGGGCGTCTGGCTCAGGCCAAGGGGATCGCGCTACCGGGGGACAGCGTGGAGGCGGCGCTTGTCAAGGTTGCCCGTTTCCCCTATGAGACTAAATCATCCATGCAGTTGGACTGCGAGAAGGGGGGGCGGACGGAGGTGGATCTCTTCATCGGCTACGCCGTCCGCGCCGGGCGCGCCCTCGGCATCCCCGTGCCCCTCCATGAGGAGCTCTACGCCGCCCTGAAAAAATAATTATTCCCGGTAGAGGGCGTTTTTCACGATGTAGCGGCGGACCTCGTCCGTGACCAGGTAGTGGATATCCTTTCCTTCCTTTGCCCGCTTCCGGATATTGCTGGAGGCGATGTCGAGGAAGGTGACCTCGCGGAAGCAGATCACATGCCCGGTGGGTCCGCGGAAGCCCCGGACGCCCTCGTCAAACGTAAACCGGGAGGCGAATTCGGGGGTGAGGATCTCCTCCAGCCCCCGGTGCCCGTATCCCGGCCGGGTCATCACGGCGAAGTGGCACATCAGAAGGAGCCTCTCCCACTCCTTCCAGGTCCGGATCGCGTGGAAGGCGTCCTGACCGAGAACGAAGTAGATCTCGAGCTTTTCCAGACGGTACTTGTCCAGGAGGTATTCCACCGTCTCCACGGAGTAGGATGTCTTTTCCCGCCGGTTTTCCACGTCCGAGAAGGAGAAGTCCGGATTCCCGTCAATGGCGAGGCGGATCATCTGCTCGCGGTGGTGGAAGGGCGTGATCGCGGCGTTGAGTTTGTGCGGCGGCCGCGCCGCCGGAACGAAGATGATCCGGTTCAGATCGAAGAGCTCCAGCATCTCGGACGCGCACCGCAAATGCCCGATGTGGATCGGATCAAACGTGCCTCCGAACAATCCCCATTTCATCTTCTTACTTGCCCGTTTCCGTAAACGATGAACTTGCTGGTCGTCAGTTCTTCCAGCCCCATCGGCCCAAAGGCGTGGATCTTGGTCGTGCTGATGCCGATCTCCGCCCCCAGCCCCAGCTCGAAGCCGTCGTTGAAACGGGTGGAGGCGTTGACGAGGACCGTGGAGGAATTCACCTCCTGAAGGAACCGCTGCGCCCTGCCGTAGTTTTCCGTGACGATCGCCTCGGTGTGGAGCGAGCCGTACTTTTCGATGTGGGCGATCGCCTCGTCGAGGTCAGAAACGACGCGGACGGCGAGAATCAGGTCGAGGTATTCCCGATACCAGTCCTCCTCTGCGGCCGCCTCCGCCTCCGGCAGGATCGCCCTGGTTTTCCCACAACCGCGGATGACGACGCCGGCCTCCCGGAGTTTCCAGGCCGCGAGCGGCAGGAACGCCCCGGCGACGGCCTCATGGACGAGGAGCGTCTCCATCGCGTTGCAGACCCCGGGCCGCTGCGTTTTGGCATTCATGCAGATCCGGACGGCCATGTCGAGATCCGCCCCTTCGTCGACGAAGATATGACAGACCCCCTTGTAGTGTTTGATCACCGGGATCTTCGAATCCCTGACCACGGCGCGGATCAGCTCCTCCCCGCCGCGGGGGATGATCACGTCGATGTACTCCTCCAACTGGAGCAGTTCGTAAACGGCCTCCCGGTCGGTGATGGGGACGACCTGGATCGCCGTCTCCGGGAGCGCAAGGTCCCGAAGGACATCCTGGAGGGTCCGGGCGATGGCGAGGTTGGAATGGATCGCCTCCGAGCCGCCGCGGAGGATGACGGCGTTTCCCGACTTCAGGCAGAGGGCGGCCGCGTCCGCCGTGACGTTCGGGCGGGATTCGTAGATGATGCCGACGACCCCGAGGGGGATGCGCATCCGTCCGACGAGAAGGCCGTTTGGCCGCCGCCACATGGACGTGACTTTGCCGACGGGATCGGGCAGGGCGGCCACCTCGGCGAGCCCCCGGGCGATTCCCGAGATGGTCGCCTCCGTCAGCGTCAGGCGGTCGATCATGGCCGGGGAAAGGCCGAGATCCCGCGCGTGGTCGAGATCCTTTTTGTTTTCCCGGATCAGGCGATCCCCGTTCCGGACGAGGGTGTCCGCCATCGCGGCGAGCGCCCGGTTCTTGACATCGGTGGAGGTCCGGGCGAGGACGGCGGATGCCCGTCTGGCCTGCCGGCCCATCTCCGTCATCTGTGATGCGATATCCGTCATGATTTTCATTTCCTTAA
>JAPLJW010000092.1 GCA_026388365.1 Deltaproteobacteria bacterium
AGAAAGGGATGCTGTACGCACAAAGGTGGACTCGCTTCTTGATTTGCTTCAGGAGATAAAGTCGCCCTAAAACAAACCTTGAGGTCGTCCATTGAAAAAACGCTTTGAAGTGAGGATACTGGGGCAGGAACTCTCAGTAATAAGCGATTCGGGGGATGAGCATGTAGCGAATGTTATCAGGTTTGTCAGTGGCAAGATGGAGGAGGCGGGAAAGGCCGCCGGCAGCAGGAACGCCTTGAACATTGCCATCCTGGCTGCATTAAACATTGCGGATGAGTATTTAAAGCTGCTGGGAGCAAAAGAAGACGGATATAACCGATTGGAAAGCAGAGCGGAACAATTGATCCACTTGATGAACAATATAAGGTAAACAGATTATCCCCTGCGATGTGCGTGATTAACATTCGTTTTTTGAGCCAACACCTGGGAACCGGGGACCTTTCCTTGTCCGCCGTGTGCATGTCCACCAGAATTCCGCAGACGCGGACGGTGGAAAGCCTGAAGCGGCAACATTAGGCGCCCACTTTTCAACTGGTTCAAAAAGGTGGTTGACACGGCATCGGCGGGGGTTTTTTTGAACCCGTCCCCCAGCGCTTTAAGCGCGTTCCTTATCCTCCCACTTCCCGAATGGATCCATTGCTGGCAGTCGATTTATATTCGTAAAACATCAAGGAGGTGAAAACTTTGTTATATAACGGTATGTTAATCCTGTCCCTGCTGGTGGCACTGGCCATTGGCGGGGTACTGGGATTTATCGTCAAGCAGCAGATTTCCCGGAAAAAACTGGAATCCTGTGAGAACCTCTCGGCGAGGATCATCGATGAGTCGAAGAAGGAGGCCGAGAACATCAAGAAGGAGGCGATTCTTCAGGCGAAGGAGAATCTGCTCAAGGTCAAGACCGAGTTTGAGAAGGATACGCGGGACCGAAAGAGTGAACTTGACACCCTGGAACGAAGACTCCGGTCCAAGGAAGAAAATTTCGAACGAAGGACCGATCTTCTGTCTCAAAAGGAAACCGCCATCGAAACCCGGGAAAAGGCAATTCTGAACAGAGAATCCCAGCTCAACGAAAAGCACGACCGTGCCGACCGGCTGCTGGAAGAGCAAAAGGTTAAGCTGGAACAGATCGCCGGCATTACCTCGGAGGAGGCGAAAAACTTCCTTATTCAGTCGATGGAAGCGGCGGCGAAGCGGGATGCCGCTCTGATGATCCGAAAGATCGAAGAGGAAGCCCGGCGGACGGCCGACAATACGGCGCGGGAGGTCATCGCCTATGCGGTTCAGCGCTACGCGGGTGATTATGTGGCCGAAAACACGGTTTCGGTGGTCAACCTTCCCAATGATGAGATGAAGGGGAGGATCATCGGCCGGGAGGGGAGGAACATCCGGGCGATCGAGGCGGCGACGGGGATCGACCTGATCGTCGATGATACGCCGGAGGCGGTTGTGCTTTCCAGTTTCGATCCGGTGCGGCGCGAAGTGGCGCGCCTTTCGTTAGAGAGATTGATCACCGACGGCCGAATCCATCCGGGCCGGATCGAAGAGATCGTCAAGAAGGTGAGGTCGGAGGTGGATTCAATCATCAAGGAGACCGGAGAGAGAATCTCCTTCGATGTCGGTGTCCATGACCTACATCCCGAGCTGATCACGCTGCTGGGCAGCCTCAAGTTTCGGACGAGCTATTCCCAGAACGTCCTCCAGCATTCCATCGAGGTTGCCCATCTGACGGGGATGATGGCGGCCGAATTGAAGATGAACATTAAGGAAGCGAAAAGGGCGGGGCTCCTGCACGATATCGGAAAGGCTATCGATCACAAGGCAGAAGGAACCCATGCCGGCATTGGCGCCGATTATGCGAAGCGGTTCGGCGAGGCCCCGCGCATTGTCCAGGCGATCGCCACCCACCATGACGACGGCAGGACC
>JAPLJW010000288.1 GCA_026388365.1 Deltaproteobacteria bacterium
CATCAAGCCCTACGATAGTGATATTATGTTCCATGACCTGCCTCCTTATTTTTGGCTCTGTATTTGGGATACCCTTCCAAGTATAACCCATGGTGATAAGGAGCAGGTCGCTATTTTTTACTGTCAGCCATTATGTCCAGTGTTTTCGATTAATCTGGACTCCTGCTTTCGCAGGAGTGACAAGCATTGTGGTTTTTTGCGAGGTCGTCTATACCTTTGCCGCGCAGAAAGGCGCACAGATCAGCCACATCTTCCGGCAGGGGCGAGGTGAACTGCATTTCTTCTCCCGTCACGGGATGGGTGAATGAGAGACGCCCGGCGTGCAGGGCCTGCCGGTTCTGCGCCTTCATCCGGGCGCGGGCCGCCGGATCGCCGACGGTCCGGATCCTCCCGGCACCGCCATAGACCCGGTCCCCGACGACCGGATAGCCCAGGTCCGTCAGATGGACGCGGATCTGGTGGGTCCGGCCCGTCTCGATATCCACCTCCAGGAGGGCCGCAACCCCGTAGCGTTCGCGGACGCGCCAGATCGTCACGGCGGAACGGCCCCGGCGACTCTGCGTGGACATTCTTTTGCGGTCCGTCGGGTGCCGCCCCACGGCAGCCTCGATCCGGCCGCCGTCCGTCTTCGGATCCCCGTAAACGAGGGCCAGGTAGGTCTTCTTCACCTCATGGCGCTTGAACTGCCCGGCCAGTCCCCGGTGGGCGTCGTCGGATTTGGCCGCCACCATGAGTCCGGAGGTCCCCTTGTCGAGACGGTGGACGATCCCGGGACGGAGCACGCCGCCGATCCCCGAGAGGTCCCGGCAGTGGTGCAGGAGGGCGTTGACGAGCGTCCCGCCGGAATGGCCGGCGGCCGGATGGACCACCATCCCCGCCGGCTTGTCGATCACCAGCAGCGAGGCGTCCTCATAGAGAATCTTGAGGGGGATCGCCTCGGGCAGGACCCCGGAAGGCCTCGCCTCGGGAAGACGGATGGCCACCTCATCCCCCGCCTTGACCCTGCGTCCTGCCTTGGCGGATCGCCCGTTGACCAGCGCCAGCCCTTCCGCGACAGCCCGCTGGATCGCGGCGCGGGAGAGCTGCGGGGCCTTGCCGGTCAGAAAGAGGTCCAGGCGGAGGCCCGCCTCCCCGGGCGCCACGGTGAAACGGCGTTCCCCCTCGGCATCCCGCGGTGGCATGTCCTTCGGGCAGAGATCTCCCTCTTCCGGCGCAATCATGAAGCGGACCCGCCTCCCAACCGACCTGCTGTTGTCCGTCCCAAGGCCGGCAGTCGCACTCGGTTGATCCTTCGTTTCATCCCCTGCCATCATCACGCTCCGGTTTTTCCTTCGGCCATTCACGCTCAAGCTTTTCGTTCCGCCAGAATGGCCTTCAGGGCGTCTCGGATCTCGGCGAACTCCTCCGGATCCAGCGTTCGGACGTCCAGCAAGACCTGATCGTCGGCCACACGGACGATGACCGGCAGCTCCCGCCGCCGGAGGCGTTCCTCGAGGGCGGCCGCGGAGAAGGACTGAGCCCGGAGGCCGACGAGGAGCGTCGGGATCTCCCGGGTGGGGAGCGACCCGCCGCCGGCCATCGAAACGCCGGTGATGAGTTTGATATCAATCCCCTCCGGCAGCGCGCGCCGGAGCATCGATACCAGCCGCGTCGCCCGCTTCTTCACGTCGGCGACGGATTCCGTCAGCGCTCGCAGGACCCGGATGTCCACGAGGGCCTCCACGGGCCCGAGGTATTTCACCATCGTCGCCTCCAGAGCCGCGAGGGTCAGTTTGTCGATCCGAAGCGCCCGGTTCAGCGGGTTCCGCCGGATCCGCTCCAGAAATTCCCGTTTGCCCAGGATGATCCCCGCCTGCGGCCCGCCCAGCAGTTTGTCGCCGCTGAAGGTGACCACGTCCGCCCCCGCGGCGAGGCAGTCGCGGACGGTCGGCTCCCGCTCCAGGCCGCAGCGGTCCAGCTCGATCAGGCAGCCGCTCCCCAGGTCGTCCACGACGGGAAGGTGATGTTTCTTCCCGAGGGCGACCAGCGAGACGAGATCCGCCTCCTCGGTGAACCCCATGATCCGGAAGTTGCTCGTGTGGACCTTGAGGATGATCCCCGTCTCCGGGCCGATCGCCCGTTCGTAGTCGGAAAGCCGCGTCCGGTTCGTCGTCCCCACCTCCCGGAGCCGGGCGCCGCTCTTTTCCATTACATCGGGGATGCGGAACTCCCCGCCAATCTCGATCAGCTCGCCTCGGGAGACGATCGCCTCCTTCCCTTCGGACAGCGCATTGAGGGCCAGCAGCACCGCAGCGGCGTTGTTGTTGACGACCAGGGCGTCTTCCGCCCCGCAGAGGGCGCAGAGGAGCCCCCGGACATGGTCGTAGCGGAGCCCCCGCTCCCCTTTCTCCAGATCGTATTCGAGGTTGGAGTACCCGCGGGCGACCTCGACGACCCGTTCGATCGCCTCCCGGCAGAGGGGCGCCCGGCCGAGGTTCGTGTGGAGGATGACCCCCGTCGCGTTGATCACCCGGCGAAGCCGGTAGGAACGATAGCCCTCGACGATCTCCGCGGCTTGATCCGCCGCCTGCTCTGGGGTCGGCAGGCGAAGCTGCGATCCCATTCCTCGATCGGCCAGTATCCGCGCCCGAAGCTCCTCCACGACCGACCGGCACGCCTCTTTCACGATCTCCCGCGGAAACCCGGCGAGACTCTCCCTCTTATCGACCCGGAGCATCATCTCGTCGATCTTCGGCAGATTCTTCAGTAACTCTTTTCTGTGATCGTCCATCGCGTATCCTCTTTATTCCGTTTCATTGGCCGCCCCCCCACATGGGCAAATCGCGCCAGCCTTCGGGGAATCCCATAAAGTCCGTTTTATCCGGGACATACTTATCGATGAGCCTCCTCATCCGGACAGACCACGACGTTCCTATACTGATAAGCTTCAGGAGGTACCCCAGCATCACAAGGGTGTTGTAGATGTTTCGATCCGACCGACGATTGAACATTCCGGCGAGCTCGACGGGGAGTGCCGGTATCGTCATGGTAAAGACCAGCCTGCGATTCCAAAGCCGGCAATGATGGGCCGTCAGGTTGCGGATATGCGTCAGGTGATGCATAAACGAACCGAGGATGACCTCATCGATGGCGTAGATGCGGGCGATGGCGTTGCGATCAGAACGACGCTTCAGGTTCTTGAACCAGATCGATAGTTGGCCGAAGGTCATGACCTCGCAAATCGCCCAGATAGGCGGCAGATCCGGATCGTCGTAAGTCATTCTGTAATGTTCAATGAAGGTTTCCTGGCTGCGGGCGATTTCACCCCGTAAGCTATCCAGAAGCTGACGATGAAGATCCGTCCGCCGGAAAAGCGCGGCATCGAGATGAGCATGACTCCCGTATTTCAGGGCAAGCTCATGGGCAAATCTCGTCCGGAAAGAAATTTCCAGGCGCTCGACGGCCTCCATGACCAGGAGGCGAAATTTTCGGTCAAAAAGATAGAGCGTCAGGATTTCGTTAAACGTGGTGCCCGCCCTGAAGCGATGTTCATCGGTCCTTTCCGCAGTATCTTCAAATGGCATCCAATAGGCGCGGAGGCGATAGTAATTGATGTGGGCAAGGTAGCGTGCGGCGCGATCGGGATTGGCGATGGTCATGCCGCGCGATTGGAGAAGGCCAATCTGCTGCTCGATAGAAAGAGGGGGCTTGGTGAATTTCATCGCCAAGCCCCCGTATAAGTAACCCGCCGTGGTGCGCATATCGGGCCGAGGCCCATAGAGGCGTGGCAGGTGTTGTTCAATGCCGTGAATTGTTTTCTAACAGAAAAAAGAAAGGATGTCAAACTGTTTTTCATTTAGGCCGTGACCTCCTGCTGGAAATTCAGCATGTCCTTTTCCCGCTCAATACGAGGGGCAGCAAGGCGTCATAAATTTAAAATGCAAATAACCGCTGTAATACAGAAATAACTTTTAACTGGGTTTCTGAATCCAGTGTGCCAACGTTTTTTATAAGTCTCGTTTTGTCCATGGTTCGTATCTGATCTAAAACGATATGCCCTTTTTTTTTCTTGAAAGTGCATGCGATTCTCGTGGGGTATTCTTTCCCGGCTGTCGTCATCGGGGCAACGATGACAGTACGGATATGCCGGTTCATTTCGTCGGGAGAAATAACCAAACAAGGCCGCGTTTTCTGAATTTCAGAACCAACCGTTGGATCAAGATTTGCCAAATACACATCGAAACGATTGGCTACCATTGCCATTCCTCATCATCCCAAGCATTTGAAATGTTATCGTTTTCGATTATCAATCCATCATCATCGTTTTGGGCCATGGTTTTGAAAGCATTCTCCCAACCTGATCTTGGATTTGAGATCGGACGAATAATGATGCTGGTTTTATCTACCTCCAGATCAACGTCATCTTTAATGCCAGTCTGATCAAGAAATGGCTTTGGAATACGGATTCCTTGTGAATTGCCTATTCTTACAATATGCGCCCTCATTTTTACCTCCTTGAGCAATCAGTTACTACATTGTAATTACACTGATCCCAAAGGTCAAGACTTTAATTACGATTCAGAATCCAACAATTCACGATAAGTTTCGATATATTGCGCCGTCGCGGTTGGGTTGATATCAAAATAGCAGCGGCAGAGCTTTTTATAGAGACGGAGTGCGGGCTCGTAGCCGCAGGGCTAAGCATGGGCAGGCTCGAAACGATGAATGCGCGACAACACTTCACAGAGGGCGTCTTTGGCTTTCGCCGTATCGTAATCGGTCTGCAAGCCGACCCAGAAACTGTCGCTGGTGCCGAAAAAACGGGACATGCGTAAGCCGGTATCTGCGGTCACGGTACGCTTACCCGCGACGATCTCTCCGATGCGCCGTTGCGACACTCCGATTTCCTTGGCGAGCCGGTACTGGGTAATCCCCATCGGCTTCAAAAATTCCTCCAGCAAGATTTCGCCGGGGGTAGGGTAAGCAAGATTTCGCCGGGGGTAGGGTAAGGTATTTCACGCGGCATGGTCACTCTCCTTCAATGGTAATCGACGATCTCAACATCGTAAGCATGGCCGCCCTCGAAGCGGAAGCATACGCGCCATTGATCATTGATGCGGATGCTCCATTGCCCAAGCCGCTCACGCTTCAATTGCTCCAGCTTGTTATTGGGCGGAATACGCAGATCTCCCAGATTTTCCGCCCGGTTGAGCATCGCCAGCTTGCGCAAGGCCACGACCTGGATATTCACGAAACGAGGAACCCGATTGCCATTGAACAGGGCTTCAGTGTCGGAGCAATTGAACGTCGAGATCATGGCTAAATGCTAACGAACTACGTTAGCAATGTCAAGCGTTATTCGCACTTGCCCCGACCCGCATGAGCCTTGCAGAACAGGTTTACGGCGCCGGCCGCTCCCGGCAATAGTCGCGGAAGTTGTTGACCGCCGTGAAGAACTCCCGCATCAGGACCACCCAGGCATACCGGCCCCGCTTCGTCAGGACGATCTCCGGCGGCCGCCACGCCAGCGCACCGATCAGGAAAAAGGCGAGGAGGTCCGGCGCGAGGCTGCGCCAGAGGGCGCTGCCGTACTTCTTCCGCAGCTCCGCAACGTGCAGGCGCGTTCCGAAGAGTTTCATCAGAAAGTCGTAGCGGATCCGTTCCCGGACGGAAAAGTCACGGGAGGCCAGAAGCGGAAACTCACCCCGTTCGATCCGGGCGATGTAAGCCCCGATGTCGAAGGTGTTTGCATAGCAGACGCCTCCCAGATAGCCGATGGAGCCGCTGCCGAGGCCGGCGTACTCGTCGTAATCCACGATGTACTCGTCGATCATCGCCTTCTCCCGCGAGAAACACCAGGCCGACGAAAAACGGTACGCGGGGACGAGGCGGGCGACGATCTGGTGATAGAACCGCTTCTCCTGCCGGCTGTCCACGCTTCCCAGGGTCTCCATAACCTTCTTCCGGGTGGCGTCGGAGACCATCAGCGGGTACCAGGTGACCTGATCCACGCCGACCGAAAGCAGGGTTTCGAGGTCGCGGTCGAGCATCTCGGGGGTCTGCGTCGGGAAATTGAAGATCATGTCGGCGTTGAGCGTTTCGAAGCGCCCGAGCGTGCTGCGGAGCCTCTCGGCGATCTCGGTCCCGCTCCCGTACTTGTCATACCGGTCCATCTTCCGGAGCAGGCCGTCGTCAAAGCTCTGGACGCCGACGGAAAGCCGGTTGACACCCGCCCGTTGCAGGGCCGTCAGACGGTCCTCCGTCAGATGGTTCGGGTTCGTTTCGACCGACAGTTCCCCGATGTGGAAGGTGGCCCTTGCCAGCGCAATCGTCTCCGCGAGTTCGTCGATCAGGACCGTCGGCGTCCCGCCGCCCACGTAAATCCCCCCGAAATCATACCCGAGGTCGCGGTAGAGGAGCAGCTCCTTCCGAAGCGCCCGGAAATAGTTGCGACAGAGCTCCTCCTCGAAGACGAAACGGTTGAAAGAGCAGTAGGGGCAGAGCCGCTCGCAGAAGGGGATGTGGAGGTAGAGCAGCCGGGGGCGGTCATCCCCAGGGGGCGGCACACGGGGGAGGCCCCCGCCCTCGAAACGCATCACCCGGGAAAATTCGCTCCGCGCCTTGGCTGCAATGATGGAATTGATCAATGTGGATGATCCTGAAAAATTGTTCCCGGGAAAAGCCCCCAAAGCCGTCCGGGGCGGAAAACCCTTCGCCGCCGTTCATCCGAAAAAACTTAACGCCGGTCGGAAATTAACAGACATTTCCGGATTCTGCAAGGACCGAATTGGTGAATCCCGGACGGCCCGGGCAGGTGCCTTGAAGGGACAACAACACGACAATCCCTTACAGCCATTTCATTTTCTCATGTTCACCCTTGCTGATTAAAGTGGTTTATTGGTGCTACATTTCAAACAACACCTTCGCCGTATCCCCAGCGTGAAAGGCCTCGAACGCCTCCTTGGCCTGGTCCAGAGTGAACCGGCGTGTCACCATCGGCTCCGCCGTCACCTTCTTGTACTCCAACCAGCGGACGGCTCTTTTGTACCATTTCGGAGTCACCGCCACATCGCCCCAGACCTGCAGCCCGCTTCGCAGAAGGCTCAAGGGACTGATCGTCGCCTCGGGATAGAGACCGAAGAGCATCACCCGGCCGTAGGCGGCGGCCAGATTGATCGCAAGCCCCGCCGTCGAGGGGTGATTCGCGGTCTCGACGACAATATCGCAACCGCGCCCGCCTGTCAGCTCCTTCACCCGTTTCACCACGTCTTCCTTGCTGCCGTTCACGATGTGATCGGCGCCCAGCTTCTTCGCGATCTCGAAACGTTTCGCGTCCTGATCGAGACCGATGACGATCGTCATCGCGGCGCCGGCCGACTTGAAGGCCTGGAGATGGAACAGGCCGATGGAGCCGGGACCGACAATGGCCACGGTGTCGCCCAATTGCGGCTTGATGTGGTCGAAGGTCCTAACCACGAGCGTAATCGGTTCGATTAACGCCGCATCGACCATGGAGATGGAATCGGGCAGCTTGTAGGCCGTAAAGGCGGGCACGGCCCGGTATTCGGCAAAGGTCCCGTCGCAGGTGATGCCCAGGTGCCGCCAGCTCATGCACATGTTCGGATGGCCGTTCACGCAACTGTCGCACTGGCCGCAGCCCCACAGCGGGTTCAGGCCAACCTTGTCCCCGACTTTCAGATTTTCGACCCCTTTGCCCAGTCCCGCCACGACCCCCGCCCCTTCATGCCCCATGATCATCGGGATCGGCACGGGCACACGGCCCTTGTAGATATTCTTCAGGATCATCACGTCGCTGTAGCAGATTCCCGCGGCCCCCATCTTCACCAGGACCTCTCCCGGATCGGGTTCCGGCATCGGCAATTCCCTCACTTCGAGGGCGCCCGCCTCGTCACGTGCTTTGACAATCGCTTTCATCGGACCTTCCTTTCTGTTTATCGAATGCGTCAATCTGTATTCAATTCCCTTGATGCCGGCCACCAACGTCCTGTTGACAGGCGTCGGAACCTTGCATTTCTCCCCACATCTCTTGTTCGTCCCGAGCTAACCCCAGCATGTGGCTTACTTTCTCGATTCTGTCCTTAAAATTCCGCGACAGCTTCCTAAACAGACTGATCGTCTCTCAATTCTACCCTCTGATCGAATCCCAAGCCGCTCTCAGGCCCAAGAAATAGTATGGACACCAAATCCCACAGTTTGACCTTTCGCAATAGGCGTAATCACAGAGTAATACCGAAACTCCTCCCTTGAGTGGAAATTTGCCATGTGAACTTCAATCTCGATAGTCAAATTCACCATGATCTGCGCCACTTTCATTTCGGAAAGAAAATATCTACGAGAACGAGGGTGAGCCAGGGAAAGTAGGTGATTAGGAAAAGGCCGATCAATAAAACGCACAGATACGGTGCGAAAGAACGGAACATCTTTCCGACGTCGATTTGTGCAAAGTTGCAGGCGATGAACATCCCCATGCCGATGGGAGGGAGAAAGATCCCTATGCCCAGACACGCAATGCACAATATCCCGAAATGGATTTGACTTATTCCTAACTTGTCTACGTAGGGCAGGAAAATGGGAACCAGGATGAGCATGGCCGGAACGCCCTCCAGAACGGCCCCCAGGATGATGAAACACAGGTTGCAGAGGAGAAGAAAGACCAGGGGGGAATCGGAGATCTCTGTAATGGCCGTCCCAACGATATTGGGCACTTGATTCGTTGAAAGGATCCAGGAGAGGGCGGAAGCGACCCCGACGAGAAGCATGACGGATCCCGTGGTTACAGCCGTGCCCCTCAAAATGGGAATAATCTGATTCCATTTGATCTCTTTGTAAACAAAAACACCCACAATGAATGCATAGAGAACGGCGATGACGGAGATTTCTGTGGGGGTGGCGGCGCCGGTCAGAATTCCAGCGAAGATGATCACCGGGCACAATAATGGAATGATCGCCCCGACGACAGCGTTCATCGATTCTTTTAATGGAAGGCGTTTTTCTATGGGGATCTTGTTTCGGACAGCCTGTATATAGATCAGGGCCATGATACACAAGGCGATGACGATAGCTGGGATAAAACCGCCTATGAAAAGGGCTCCCACGGACATCCCGGTTATCCCTCCCAGAACCACCGCAGGGATGGAGGGGGGGACGAGCATGCCCATCGCCGAGGCTGCTGAGACGATGGATACGCTTTCATCTGATTTATAGCCTGCCTTTTTCAATGCCGGGACCATAATGGATCCGATGGCCGACACATCGGCCACTGTTGAACCGGAGATTCCGGAGAAAAAATATTCTCCAAGTACTGTGACCATCCCCAGGCCACCACGGATAGAACCGACCAAGACCTTCGCCAATGCGACCAGTCGCGTAGTTACCCCGCCTGTATTCAGAAGCTCTCCGGCCAAAATGAAAAAGGGTACTGCCAGCAGGGGGAAAGAATCGATGCCTCCGACCATTCGGGTGTGCATGATTTGGTGAGGATAATCCTTAAAAAGAACGAGGAAAATGGCGCAACCGATGCCCAGGGAAAAGACGATCGGCATGCTGAACGTGATGAGAAGCCCCGTGCACACCAGTGAGATCACAACCAGGATTGGCCCGCTGTAAGGCTTGATCCCAAAGATCAGATAAAGGGCTGCCAGGAGGGCCATCGATACGAAGCATGAGAAAGTTAGCTTCCTCCATCCCATTTGGAAGATTCGCCCGATTAAATAGAGGAGCATCAACCCGATGCAGATGGGGAATGACAAATGGATATAGAGATAAGAGATTTCAAGGACAGGCGTGGTCGTTCCCACGGTTGCCGGTATGACCTTGAGACTCAACCAAAAGAGATAACCTATGAAGTAAAATACATAGAATATCATGATGTTAGAAATCTTTTCCCGGTTCTTGGGATTAAAACGATCGAAGAGGCTTGAAACGGCAATGTGGGAATTTGCTTTAAGGGCAATGTACGCTCCGACAAAGGTTATCCATATAAAGAGGATACGGGACACCTCTTCGGTCCACGGAACGATCCATCCGATGATATACCGATTGGCTACCTGAAAGAAGACAAGCGATGTCATTACAACGACTGCAAGAGCTGCAAACCAATCCACGATCTTAGCAAAAACCTTTCCAAAAGAAGCCATTTCACCCTCCTCTTACAACGCCTTGACTAAGAATCTATGGTGCTCCGAATTATGGATCCCGCCACCCCCCCCTTGAATAGGGGAGGAATGGCGGGGTTCATCACGATCATTTAGCTAATTCATTCTTTAGCCAATTCGGCCTCGGCATCTTTGACTGCCTTTAACAGCCTATCGATCCAAGTCTTTCCAATCTGACTCTCAACATAGTCCATAACCGGTTTCTGGCAAGCTGCTTTAAACTGAGCCCGTTCCGCTGCCGTAGGAGAATAGACCTGCATCCCCTTTGCCTGCAAATCGGAGACCCCGGTGGCGG